>JACCZL010000382.1 GCA_013695975.1 Chloroflexota bacterium | reverse complement strand
AGCAGCACCGTACAGGTGTTGATGAGGGTAGGCACGTCGTCCGGTGGGACCCAGCCGAGGAAGTCGACGGCATCAACCACGCCCAGCGTGGCCGCCTGAGCCTGGAGCGCGGCCCGCTCGTCGCCATCCCCCGCGACGATCAGTCGCACGCTCGGGAAGCGACTGAGCAGCTCGGGTAGCACTTGCACGGCCAGGTCGAAGCCTTTCTGACGGGCCAGTCGACCCAGGCAGAGCAGGCGAGGAGGATCGAATGGCAGGGGCTCCGGGGCGAGGGCCGGGCAGTCGAGCGCGTTCGGGATGGCCGAGGAAAATGGGACGATCTCGGGCAGCAGGCGCCGGGCCTCGCCCAGCACGGCCGCCGAGCAGGCCACGACCCAGTCCGCCCCAAGGAGCGTCGATCGGCCCAGCGTCTCCGGCCCGACCGGGAGGTGATGCCCACTCGCCCCCAGGTCGAGATGCAGCGTCACCAGACACGGCGCCGGATGCACCTTTGCGGTCGTCTGCAGGAACAGTGCACTCGGCCCCAGGAAGTAGTTATGCACGAGGTCCGGCTGGAAATCCCGCTTGAGCGCGCCCAGCATCCGCTGCAGCCGCATCAAGTGGTCGACGTTGCGCTCGGCCAACACCCCAAGGAATGGCGCGCGGAAGATCGGGATGCCGGCGTACTCGGCGTGATCGGGCGCGCTGTCCGGGCGTTCGTCGGCCACCACGACGAACTCGTGGCCCCGGTCGCGGAGGGCCGGCAGTAGCCTCGCGGCCAGGACTTCAGCCCCACCGATCCTCGGCCAAAAGCTGGGCGACCAGAACAACACGCGCATCGTCAACCATTACTCCCGCGCCGGATCCGCCCGACCACCCTGAGGCGTGGTCATCGACGCGCCGCCGTGGCCGTGCTGAGTCCGGCCGCGACCAGCGCACGGTAGAGCGCGTCATAGGCGTCGACGTGACGTTCCCAGTTGAACACGTTCCGCGCCCGGTGGCGCGCCGCCTCGCCGATCCACCGCGCCGCCGGCGGGTCGCTCAGGAGCGAGGCAATCGCCGCTGCGAGCGCCGGCGGATCCTCCTTGTCTACCAGCAACCCGGTCTGCCCATGCATGACGACCTCCGGCAGCCCACCGACCCGCGTCGCCACGACCGGCCGCCCCATCTGGGCCGCCTGCAGCGCCACGAGTCCGAATGGCTCCTCCCATCGCGACGGCATGATCACCATCGTCGCCGTGTTCAGCAGCGCCGGCACGCCCTCGGGATCGACCCAGCCGAGGAAGCGGACCCGTCCGACCAATCCTAGCTCAGCGGCCTGCCGCTTCAGCGCCGGGCGCGCCGGTCCGTCCCCCGCGATGTCGAGCTGCAGCCGAGGGTAGCGATCGGCCAGCATGGCGAACGCGGCCAGGGCCAGGTCGAATCCCTTGACCTGGACGATCCGCCCGAGGCAGAGCAAGCGCGGCGGGTCGAAGGGCAGTGGCCGCGGGAAGACGGTCGGCAGCTCGAGGCTGTTGGAGACTACAGATGACCGCGCAGCGATCTCCGGGACTCGTCGCCGCGTCTCGTCGAGGACGGCGGCCGAGCAGGCGGCGACCCAATCCGCCGAGCGCAGCGTCGCTCGAATCGACGTGTCACATTCCCCCGACCTGTCGGGCACGTGATGCAGCGTCGCCAGGACCGGCGCCGCCTGGACCCTGGCGGTATGCTGGAGGAAAATGGCGTGGCGCTCGACGAAGTAAGCGTGGACGATGTCCGGTTCGAAACACGCCCCGAGCCTGGCGAGCGCCCGGCGCACCTGGAGCAGCGAATCAAGGCTGCGCTCCTGACCCACACCGACGAGCGTGCGGCCGAACGGCAAGCGGTAGACCGGAATCCCGTCGTAGTCCTCTTGCTCGGCCAGGTGGTCGGGGTATTTCTCCGCGACGACGACACAGTCGTGGCCGCGCTCACGCAAGGAGCGCAGCAACTTGCCGGCAAGGACTTCAGCGCCACCGATGGTCGGCCAGAAGGTCTCCGCCCAAAACAAGATCCGCACGTCTCAGCGTGCTTCCTTGGACGAAACTCGTCTCATCCTACGCATCTCGGCCCGCCGTCGAGGGCGGCCGGCGGACCGGCCGCCGCATTCCGACCGCGCCGGCGATCCAGCGATGCCTTGAGGAAGCGCAAGTACTGCTCGCGACTGGCGGCCGCTTGGCTACGGCTGAGGTTCGTCTGGTGCATGCGACGATACACGAGGACCTCCGGCAGCAGCTCCGAGATGGCGCCGTGCTCGGCCGCGCGAACGAACCAGTCGGTGTACTCTGCGTGCGGCAAGCCAGGGTCGAAGAGGCCAACCTTCTCGAAGAGCACGCGTCTGGCGACCAGGGCATCGCAGCAGTACCCCGGCAGGGGTTGCCCGCGGCGATCGTTTCGAAAACGCTCCCCCTCTTCGCGGAGCTCCGAAACCCAGAAATTCTGCACGTGCGCGACGCAGAAGTCGAGCTCCGGGCGTGCCTCGAAGCGGGCCATCTGCCGCGCCAGCTTCTCCGAATGCCATAGGTCGTCCGCGTCGAGGAAGGCGATCAGCTCGCCCCGCGCCGCGCCCAGACCTCGGTTCCGCGCGGCGGCCGGCCCGGCGTTCGGCTGCCGGAGGTAAGAGACGCGGTCGCCATAGCTCGCGACCACCGCCGCCGTCCCGTCGGTCGAGCCGTCGTCGACGACGGCCACCTCCAGCGGGCAGTAGGTCTGGGCGAGGATGCTGTCGAGCGCCTCACCCAGATACCGCTCACCGTTGAAGACGGGAACGATGCAACTGACCAGCGGCGTCGTCATCGGCGCGATCGTGCCCCTTCCCGGGCGCTCGACCCCACCAATTGACGGTAGAGCCCGTCGTACGCGCCCACGTAGCGCTCCCACCCGAACCGCTCCTTCGCCCGACGGCGGGCTGCCTCACCCATCTGTCGCGCAGTTTGCGGGTGGTCCAGCAACGAGGCGACCGCCTCGGTCAGCGCCCGGCTGTCTTCCTGATCGACCAGCAAGCCGGTCTCGCCGTGGACCACAATCTCCGGCAGCCCGCCGACCCGCGTCCCCACCACCGCTCGCGCCATCTGGGCCGCCTGTATCGCGACCAGCGGGAGTCCCTCCCAGCGCGACGGCATCAGCACCAGCGTGGCCCGATTGATCAACGCCGGCACCTGATCCGGGGCGACCCAGCCGATGAAGTCGACAACGTCGGCGATGCCCAACCCGGCCGCCTGCTCCCGTAAGCCGGCGAGGTCGGGGCCATCGCCCGCGACGATCAGGCGCGTCGACGGGAACCGATCGACCAGGCCGGCGAACGCCGTCAGGGCGATATCGAACCCCTTCTGCGGGGCGACACGGCCCAGGCAGAGCAAGCGCGGCGCGGCGAACGGCAGCGGCTCGGGCGGGAGGGTCGGCAGCTCGAGGCCGTTGACGATGCTGCATGAGATGGGGACGATCTCCGGTAGGCATCGTCGCACGGCGGTCAGCGCGGTTGCCGAGCACGCGACGATCCAGTTTGCCGAACAGAGCGCTGACCCGAGCGCCGTATTCGGCTCGACGGATTCATAGGTGTTGTGCAAGCTGATCAGGAGCGGCGCGCGGTGCATCCTGGTGACGTGCCGAAGGAAGATCAAGCTCGGGCCCGAGAAGTAAAGGTGGACGAGATCGGGTCGGAAGGCGCCTGCGAGCTTGGACAGTTGCCGCCGAATGTCCATCACCAGATCGACGTCCCGCGCCTGGAGCGCCTGCCGGAACGGGAACCGATGCACGGGGATGCCGTCGTACTCCGACACCGTGGGAAGATTCTGCCGCTCCTCGCGGGCGACCACGACGAGCTCGTAGCCACGGTCTCGCAAGGCGGCGAGCAGCTTCGTCGCAAGGACCTCGACCCCGCCAATCTCGGGATAGAAGGTCTCCGACCAGAATAGGACACGCACCGGTCAGCCCGCGGCTCCAGAGGCTCTCGCCCCTGTCACGATCTGCTCGACGAGCGAGGGGATCGGGGCGACGTCGTCTCCCAGGTCCAACCAGTAGCTCGGTACCCGCTCGACCAAACGCGCCAGCCGGTCCAGCCCGCGCGTCCCCGGGCTCAGCAGCATCGCGAGCGAGCTCGGCGCGAGGCGCAGGAAGGCCTGACCCTTCGAGGCCGGGCGCAGCCGTGGCTCTGGGCTCCCGACGACGCGTGGGAGTGCGATGGCGCGGATCGCCACGGCACGTCGGAGGAGCTGCGGCGAGACCTGAAAGACCGGAAGGAGGTACTTCTGGTCGTAAGGGTCCTCGCTCTCGATGGCGGCCTCGGCCAGCAACGGCAGTCGCGCGACCTGGTGGGGCTGCAAGCGCGCGGTGCTGTAGACGGCATGACCCACGAACGAGCCGTCTCCGAGCTCTTCCAAGCCGGTGTAGTCGTCACCCAGGTAATCGAATCCGGCCAGCAGGCAGGCAAGCGTGGTGGTGGACTTGCCAGCTCCGCTGGGGCCGGCGATGAGGACACCTTGACCGTGCAGCGCGACCAGCCCCGCGTGGGCCAGGTGGACGTCGCGGTCGCTGCACCAGATCGACAACAGCGGGAGCATCGGCTTGGCGCGCTCCGCGGTCGGGAGCACCGTCCCGCACGCTCGCCAGCCCACGATCTGGCCGGTCGTTCGGTCGAACCAGGATCGCGAGTGGAGGCGCGCGAAGCGGAGGAAGCGGCCGCCCGGAGCGACGGTCAGCGAGCCGTGGGCGACCTCCCACGTCGCCTTGACGTCGCCCAGCTGCCTCCGCACCGGACACGGCACACCCGTTTCACACTCACTCCACAGATCAATCGACAGCTCGACCTCCGCCGGGGGCTGCTCTCCAACACGCAGATGGGCGAATGGGGCGGTGACCCGTTCCGCGAGCCGCTCTCCCACGATGCGCATCCGGACGCACCGACCCGTGAAGCGGTAGAACGTTTCCGAGACGACCCTCGGATGGGCGCGCATCGCCTCCTCGACGGTCGCCCGCGCCTGTCGGAAGCCGGTCGCGGGATCGGATTCCGCCAGATACGCGTCGCGCAACACGGCCCCCGCTTCGACCACCGCGGCTGCGTCGTTCACCTAGACACCGCCTAACCGGACGCCTTACCGGACGGTTCCTGCCAGGGGAAGTCCATCACCCCGGGCATCGGCGGGTCCAGCGCCAGCAGGTCGGCCATGTCGCTGTACTTCTGCAGCTCTGGCGTGGCGTACGGCGCACCCTGCTCCGCCGCCTCCGGCGGGGCTGCCCCGGCCGGCGCGTCCGAGTCGGCGACCAGCACCAGGCTCTCTTTGAGCAGCTCCGCCGCGATCCGCTCGACGTCGCCCCGCGCCCGCTCTGGCGGGACGTTGTACGACCGGGCAACCGCCGAGGCGACGTCCCCGAGGCTGTGCCCCGCGGCGATCCGCTCCCAGATGAACCCACCCACCTCGTCCATGCTGTAGTAGATCCCGTTGGACAGGTTGATGAGGATCGCCTCGCCATCCATTACCTTAGCGGCGACCTCCGCCTCGTTCGGACACAGTCGGCTGCTCGGCGTCAACACAGGACGACCTCCCCTTGTGCGAGTTGGGGCCGGATGGGTTTGCTCTCGAACGACCAGTTGTAGCAGACACTCGACGCGAACGTGAAGAATACCTTCCGCTCCGCCGTTAAGCTCGCCGGAACAGATTCCCGCGGTCCTCCTGGTAGACCGCCAGCCTGAAGGGCAGCGACAGCGCCCACCACGCGAGCGCCGCTCCCAATGAGGTCTGGTAGAGGCGCAGCGCCGCCAGCTTCTGGCGCGCGTCGAGCCGGCCGCCGTGCAGCGCATACTGCAGTCCCTCGGCGTTCCCGGGCGGCGAATACACATTCGTCTTGCACAAGCACGCGGCGAGGGTGGGCAACTCGCCGGCGCAGTCCAACGTATCCAGGAGCAGTCCCAGGAAATATGCCGAGCACGTAAACAGGCCTTCCCGTCTCCGCCGGGCGAAGAACCCGTCCCAGTCGCCATCCTGCTCGAGGATCCGCACGATCTTGTACATGTCGATAAACGGCTTGAGCAGGAGCGTGCCCACCTGCAAGTCGGTGAGCGCGCTCAGTATCTGCAACACCAGCTCGTACTCGTCGGACGTCGCTCGACAGGCTCGACCTCGGAAGCTCATCTGGACCGCGTCGCGCCAGACGCGAGCGTAGTCGATGCCGAAGGTGAAGTGGCGCTGGAGAACCCAATGCACCTCGACCACAACGTCCCCGCTTCGGTAGCTGAAGTGATGCGTGAACGCGCGGCTCAGCCGACGGCCGAAGAGGAGGCCGTAGGCCCGGGCGTAGCCGTCCGCGAGCAGCAGGCGCTCGACGTGTTCGAGGTCTCGGCCGCCCTTCACCAGCACGTCCAGGTCGGCGATCGAGCGGGCGCCGACATCGCCGTGGAAGCGCTGCGCCAGGAGCGGGCCCTTGAGCCACAGGACGTCCACCCCCTGGCGCTCGAACAGCTCGGACAAACGTGCCAGCTCGCGCGCCAGGCGCTCGTTCTTCTGCCACTGCCGAAGGTAGGCCAGCTTCGCCCGCTCGCGCGATCGGGGCGGCAGCGTTCCTAGACTCCCCAGCCGCTGGAGGGCACGATACACGTAGCCCAACAGTCGGTGCTGATCGGCGAAGTCCAAAAAGGCCGGCAGGTCCGGGTCGGGTCCCTGTAGCGCTCGGTCCAAAGCGGCGACGTCCTCCTTGACGACCGCGCGGAGGAGCGCCAGGTTTCGATCCGCCGTCGTCGCGGCCGGCGCCACGGACGGGCCGGTCATCGACGCCCGGCCACGGTCGGCGGGGGGAGCGGCTCCTCGGCGGGATCAAAGGAGCGCTCGTAGTCGTCGATCACCTCGTCGATCGGGCCGAGCGCCCGGATCCGCCCACCCTCCAGCCACAGCGCCGTCCGGCAGTACTCCCTGAGGAACGACGCGTCGTGCGAGGTCATGACCACCGTCTTGTCCGCGGCGGCCAGCGAGCGGAAAAGCTCGCTCTGTCGCACGAAGCCACGGTCGACGTTCGCCAGGACTTCGTCGAACACGACGAAATCGCTCGCCACGTAGGAGAAGACGCTCAGCGCCAGTCGCCGCACCTGCCCCGTGGAAAGCTCCCGGAGGGGGGCGTAGGCAAGCTGCTCGAGCCCCGCCGCCTCGAGCACCGCTCGCTCCCGGGGCTCGAGGACGCGGCGACCGATCCCGTGGATTGCGCCGAACAGGTACAGGTTGTCAACCACCGGCAGCTCTCGGACGAAGCCGGCCTCACAGCTCAAGAGGGCCCGCGGGGTCCCGCGCATGACGAGCGTCCCCGACGTCTGACGGTAGATGCCGGTCAGGATCCTGAGCAGGGTCGTCTTGCCGGAGCCGTTCTTGCCGAGCAGCGCGAGCTTCTCCCCCCGATCGATCTCGAAGGTGATGTCCCGCAAGACCCAGTGCTCTCGCTTGAGCGAATCGCCCCGCAATGCCGCCCGCAGTGCGCGCAGGGCTGTGCTCCGTGCCCTGAAGACCAGAAACCGCTTCGACAGCCGATCGACGCGGGCAGCGATCTCCGTCAAGCCCGCTCCACGACGGCATGCTCCAGCGTCAGAAAGGCCGCGTACCCAATCGCGAAGGCGACCGAGCCGAGCACCAGGCTGTGCCAGAACGCCCCCCAGCCCCCGACACCGTCGGCCATGAGCTGGTCCCGAAAAGCCAACACGAACGGGGTCAGCGGATTGAGCCAGTACACCACCGCGCGCGCGACTGGCGAGAGGCTGTCCAGTTGGTAGAAGATCGGCGTCGCGAAGAACACGAGCGGCGCGAACAGGTTCCAGATGTGCTCGACGTCCCTGGCGAACGCGTGGATCAGGGCGAGGCCCAGCCCGATGCCCGCCACCAGGGCCACGTAGGCGATCAGCAAAGGGATCGCCAGCGGGATCGCGTGCCAGGGCAACAAGCCGTAGTAGACGCTCAAGCAGCCGCAGAGCAGCAGTTGCGCCAGGAGATTGAAGAGGTGGACCGACAGCCTGGACGCGACCAGCGTCTCCCTGGGCACCGCCGAGTTCTGCACGAGCGGCGCGTTGACCGCGAAGACGGTGATCATGTATCTGGTCCCGGTGACGAAGAAGCTGGCAAGCGCGATGCCCACCAGCAGGTACAGCGGATAGGCCCCGACCTCGGAGCCGAAGCGAGCGCTGAACACCAGGTAGAGCACGAGGAGCATCGCCAGCGGCCCGACGAGGCTCCAGACCACGCCGAACGCCGAATTGTGATCGGTGGCGACGAACGTGGCCCGCACCAGCTCGACGAGCAGGTCCCGGTTGGACCGACTGAAAAGCCGCGTCACCCGTGCCCTCGATCCAGAGGACGATCCGTCCGTCGTCAGGACGCTCGCCGATCGGCCTAGCATGGCTGCCGGATATAGCACGGACGAAACCGATGCCGCCACATCTGCCCGCGCGGTGAGGCCGTCAGGTGACTTCCCTCGGTCGACCCGGAGCTGGGCTCCCCGACCAGGATTCGAACCTGGAACCTACCGGTTAACAGCCGGTCGCTCTACCGTTGAGCTATCAGGGATCGAGGTCAGAAGTATAACAAAGGGCTCCATGGTCCTTCAATGCTACGATCCCTGGCGTGAGTGGACGACGCTGCGCCCTGTTTCACCCCGGGCACCACGTTGAACCAGGCCAGAAATCGTGAGTCACGGACGGCTCGAGGCGGTCATCGCCGCGTGCCAGGCGGTCCTCGACACCCGGCCATGCGGGCTGTTCGCCGATGTCGATGGGACGCTCAGCCGAATCACCCGGGTACCGGACACGGCCGTGGTGTCGGCAGGCATCAAGGCCGCCCTGATGACGCTGACCGAACGCCTGGACCTTGTCGTGGCCGTCACTGGTCGCGGCGTCGACGACGCCCGGAGAATGATCGGGCTCGATCGCATGGGCTACGTCGGCAATCACGGACTCGAGCGATGGCAGGAGGGGCAGGTCCTGGTCCATCCGAAGGCTCAGCCGTCCGTCCCGATGATCCAGGCCGCGTTTCGCCAGCTCAGTCAGACCGTCCACTTGTCTGGGCTGATCTTCGAAGGCAAAGGCGTATCGGCGTCGATTCACTATCGGCTCGCACCCGACCCGGCCGCCGCGCGACAACGCCTCCTGCAAGCCATCGACGCGCTCGCGAGTGCCTCCGCTCTCCGCGTGACCGAAGGGCGGATGGTCCTCAACCTGCTTCCACGACTCGCGCTTGACAAGGGAAGCGCGGTCGTCGAGCTGGTTCGCCAGCACCAATTGCGGGGCGCCGTCTTCATCGGCGACGACATGACCGATCTGGATGCCGTGCGCGCGCTTCAGCACCTCCGCGCAACCAGCGACGTTCGCACCTTCGGAGTCGCGGTCTTGAGCCCCGATGGACCACCGGAGCTCGCCCAGCTCGCGGATGGCGCCGTCGAAGGCGTCGACGACGTCGAGCTCCTATTGGGAGCGCTTGCCACCCGCGCGGCGAAGCATCTCCCCCGCTGAAACGCTACGCGAGCCTCAGCCCTGCGTCTATACTGGGCAAAAGAGCCGCGAACACACGCGAGGAGGACATGATGGAGCTCCAGGGCAAGCGCGTCGCCATTCTGGCCGAAAACAACTACGAGGATCTCGAGCTGTGGTACCCGCTCTACCGTCTGCGCGAGGCCGGCGCCGAGGTCTTCGTCGTCGGGACAGGCACCGCGGACACCTACACCAGCAAGCACGGCTATCCCGTCAAAGTCGACGCCGAGGCGGTGACGGTCGACGCCGGTCAGTTCGACCTGATCGTCATCCCCGGCGGCTACGCCCCCGACTTGATGCGCCGAAGCCCGGCGATGGTCAACCTCGTGCGCGACGCCAACGAGCAGGGCAAGCTGATCGCCGCCATCTGCCATGCCGGCTGGATGCTCTGTTCCGCCAACGTCATCCGCGGTCGGACCGTCACCGGCTTCAAGTCGATCAAGGACGACATGGTCAACGCCGGCGGCCACTATGTTGACCAGGAGGTCGTCCGCGACGGCAACCTGATCACCTCGCGGACCCCGGCCGACCTGCCTGCCTTCTTGCGCGAGATCATCGCCGCCCTCCAGGATGCCCGCCTGCCGGCCGGTGCGGGGGCCGGGCGTTAAGCTGCCTTCGTCGCTGGCCCACGAGCGTGTGCTGGGAGCGCGGGCGATCCCGCCCGCCCTCCCAGCTAGCAACCTGATGGCGCAGAAGGGCACCCTCGTCGTCGGGCAGTCTGGTGGCCCCACGGCGGTCATCAATCGAACCCTCGTCGGCATCGTCGAGTCCGCGCTTGCCGCCGAGCACGCCGTAGACCAGATCCTCGGCCTGCGCCACGGCGTCGAGGGACTGCTGGCCGGCGACTTCGTCGACCTGCGCCGCCAGACGCCGAGCTTCCTGCCCGATCTTCGAGAAACACCTTCGAGCGTGCTCGGCTCCTGTCGCTACAAACTCCAGGACGATGACCTCGACCCGGCCCTGGCGGCGCTCGAGCGCGTCGAGGCCCGCTACTTCCTGTACATCGGCGGCAACGACTCGGCCGACACCACCCACCGCCTGGCCGCGGCGGCCCGAGCCGACGGCTACGACCTGCGCTGCATCGGCGTCCCCAAGACCGTCGACAACGACCTGGTCGTCACCGATCACTGCCCCGGCTACGGCAGCGCCGCCCGCTTCGTCGCGCATGCCACGATGGAGGCCGCCCGCGACACCGAGGCCATGCGTCGCGGCGACCCCGTCAAAATCCTCGAAGTGGCAGGGCGACACGCCGGCTGGTTGGCGGCGGCCGCGACGCTTGGACGGCGTTCGGAGGAGGAAGGGCCCCACCTCGTGTATCTCGCCGAGCGTCCGGTGACCCCCGACGAGGTCCTCGCCGACGTCGATGCCGCCTTCCGCGCCTATGGACACGCCGTGGTCGTACTATCCGAAAATCAGCCCGACCCGTCGGGAGTGGTCCTCGGAGCGGCCGACGGACCACGGTACGTCGACCCATTCGGGCATCGCTACTACGACAGTCCGGCCGCGTTCCTCGCGCGCGCCATCGTAGCCCAGCTCGGGCTCCGCGCGCGTTTCGAGAAGCCGGGCGCCCTCCAGCGCATGTCGATCCCCTATCGTTCCGAGACCGACGCCGCCGAGGCCGAGGCGGTCGGTTGCACCGCCGTCCGCCTGGCGCTCGACGGCGCAACCGACCTGATGGTGGTCCTCAACCGCGACTCTGACGACCCATATCGCTGCACGCCCGGAACGGCGCCACTCGAGGCGATAGCCAATCGCCAGCGGCTCCTACCCGACGACTACATCGACACGGCCGGGCGAGGGACGACCGAGGCCTTCCGTCGCTACGCCATGCCCCTGCTGGGGGCGCCGCTGCCGCGGCACGCCCGCCTACTCCCCTGATCCCCCCGCCGGAAGCTGCGGCTGCGAGCGCCGCGCCTTCAGCGCCTTGAGCTGCTGATCCACCTCGCTCTCCTGCTCGAGCGTGGCAAACTTCTGCTCGAGCGTGTCAGAGCTGAGGTCGGTGTAGGCCGCTGCGGTGGCCTCCTGCCGCTCGACCTTCTCCTCGAGCCGGTCGAAGTCGGACACCGCGCCGACGCCTCGAATGGTGCCCAACGTCTTGTGGACCGTCTCCTCAGCCTTCGCGCGGCGACTTCGGGCGATCAGCAGGTCCTTCTTCGTGTCCGCCTCGCCGATCTTCGCCTCGAGGGTCCGCAACGCGTCTTTGAGCGTCTGAACCTGCGCACTCTGAGCCTGCCACTGCTCCTGGAATCCGACCGCCGTCTCGGCATAGCTGTTCTGGCGAGCGAGCGCCTGCTTGGCCAGCTCGTCGTCACCCTTGTCCACCGCCAGCTCGGCCTTCCGTTCCCATTCCGTGCTCTGCGCCTCGGCCTCGCGGTAGCGCGCGTGCAGCCGCTTCTCGTCGGCAATCGCCGCCGCGACCTGCGTCTTGACCTGGATGAGCTGGTTGTTCATGTCGACGAGCAACTGCCGAATGACCTTCTCCGGGTCCTCGGCCCGATCCAGCAGGTCGTTCAAATTCGCCCGCACGAGTGTAGAAACGCGATCGAGCAATCCCATCTTGGTTCTCCCTCTCCTCTAGATCCTGTCGACGCGCCGTCCCGGCATCAGACCCAGCCGTGAGGCGGCTTCCGCTCGAAATCGTGGGCCACATCCGCCATCGGCGATGGTCTCCATCACTTATCGTCTTTCTGACGAGTCTTTCGCAAGCTCAGTGCCAACCCCGCCGGGCCGGTGAGTGCCGTTGCCACCGTTCGCCGATGGCTCGCCAATCCCTGGCAGCCGCGCCATCAGCTCGGACACCTTCAAGCCGGTCAGAGTCTCGAAGAGGGCCGGCGCCTGAGCGATCATCTTCGTCAGGTCTGTCGTAATCTGACTGGCTCCGAGTGACGAGTTGCCATCGCCGCCGGTCGAGACGATCGTAATTCTATCGACTTTGCTGAGCGGCTCCGCCATCGCGCGCGCGATCTCCGGCAAGCCACTGAGCATTTTGTCCAGCATCGCCGCCTGGTTGTACTGGTTGAATGCCGCCGCGCGGACGGTCATCGCGGCTGCTTCGGCCTCGCCCCTGGCCCTGATGATCTCCGCCTCAGCCTGGCCTTGCAGGCGGATCACCTCGGCCTGCGCGCCCCCGTCCAGGCGATCGGCCGATGCCTGACCTTTCGCCTCGATCTCTTTGCGCTGCTGCTCCGCGCCGGCCAGCGTCTCGATCCGACGCCGTTCGGCTTCGGCCGGCTTGAGCACCGTCGCCTCCAGCTCGCGCTCGCGCCGAACGATCTCCATCTCCTGGACCTTGATCTGCTCCTCTCGCTGGACCCGCTCGATGCGGACCTGCTCGGCCACGACCTGCTGCTGCATCACGTTGGCCTGGATGTCATACGCCTTGTCGGCCTGGGCCTGGACCGTCTTCGTTGCCCGATCGAATTCAGCGCTCTTGAGCGCCAGGTCGCGCTCGGCCTCGGCCTGGCGGGTCTTCGAGGCCATCTCCGCGATAACCCGCTGTTGGTCGGCGTCGGCCCGTGCGATCGCCGCCTCTCGCATCGTGTCGGCCTGGCGGATCGCCGTGTCCCGCTCGGCCTCGGCCGTCGCGATGTCCGCGTCACGCTTGACCCGCGCCACGTCCGGCCGCCCCATGTTCGCGATGTAGTCGTTCTTGTCCTTGACTTCCTTGATCGTAAACGAAACGACCTCGAGCCCCATCTTGTTCATGTCGTCGGCCACGTTGGCCCGCATCCGCTCGGCCACCATCTCGGGCTCTTTGACGATCTGCTCGACCGTGAGCTGGCCGGTGATCCCACGCAGATGCCCCTCCATGACCAGACGGATCAGCCCCTCTCGCTCGGCCGGCTCCTTGGTCAGGAACTGCTCGGCGGCGGTTCTGATACTGACGGTGTCGGACTTGACCTTGATCTGGGCCACGGCCTCCACGGTCACCGCTACGCCCTGGCGAGTGTACAGGTCCTGCGTCGGAGCGACGTCGAACGACATCAGCTCGAGGGAAAGCTCATTCCAGGTCTGGATCATCGGAACGACCACCGCCCCGCCGCCCGTCACGATCCTGGTCCCCCCGAGCCCGTAGATGATCAGAGCCTGATTTGGCCCCACCTTCCGAAACAGCCGCGCCATGATCGTGAGCAGCGCCAGTACGACAAGCGCCAGGCTCACCGCCACGATCACCACCGAGAGCACCGTTTCCACGTTCAACCCTCCCTCTTGACCACCATCGGCAGAGTACCCTCCCGGCTACGTCTGCTCGACATACGATTCCCACGGCTCGACGTAGGCGAGCCCCTTTTCGTACCGTACGACCACCACTTCCGTGCCGACCGGGATCGCCGCGCCGGTCGCGCTTCGGGCGCCGTCGCTGCGGCGGGCCCCGTTCCGCGAGTAGATAATCTCGCCGATGCCGTCTGCGCGAATCGACCGCGTGACCTGGGCGATGGCGCCTTCCGGCCGCGATTCGACGGGGTCGAGGAAGCGCTGCCCGGCCAGCAGGATCTTCACCAGGAACAAGAAGACGACCGACCCGCCCGCCAGCCCCGCCAGCGTGGCGAGGATCAGCGTGACCGCGGCGTTGACCCCGAACGTCCCGTAGAGGACGTACCCGATCCCGCCAAAGAAGGCCAGGAACGCCGTGATCGTGTTCATGTTGAACGGCGACGCCCCGTCCTGACCGGCCCGCGCGGCCGCCTCGCCGCGTAGACCACCATCTCCGTGGTTCCCGCCAGCCCGGGCCACATCGGCCCCGTGTCCATGGGAGTCGCCATGCCCCCCGTGCCCGGAGTGGCCGCTCGCAGCGTGCCCCCCATGCCCCAGGTGAGCATCGCCGTGCCCATGCCCACCCCACCCGTGGCCGTCGTCGTGGTGGCCCAATCCGGGCAGATGCAAGGACCCGAGCAGAAATGCGATCCCGCTGAAGGCAACGCCAAAGACGAAGCAGAAGAGGAACAACGCCTCGAGAGAGTCCATCGTGGTCGCCTCTGCTCGCGGCCCCCTCTGCCATCAAGGAAAAGACGCCCGCCAGAGGCCACTCGTTCCCAGCCTCGACGCGCCCGCCCTGACGGCATCCCCCCCGTTAATGCCTCCCTGACGCCACGGGGGATGCGCCGCGGTACCCCTGGAGGGACTCGAACCCCCAGCCGTCGCCTTAGAAGGGCGCTGCTCTGTCCGATTGAGCTACAGGGGCGACAGGCAGATTATACGAGCATCGCTGGAGCCAGATGCCCCTCTACAACGCCCCCATGTCCTCGGCTTCGCCAAAGACGATCCGCAACCTGTCCGAGATCTCCCCGAGCGTACACAGCGATTCGACGCAGGCCAGAATCCGCGGCATCGTGTTCGCATCGCCACGAGCGGCCTGCTCGAGGGCCTCGAGCGCCCCTTGCGCCTCCCGTTCGTCGCGCCGGGCCTTGACGCCCTGGATCCGGGCCGCCTGACGTTCCCGCACCGACGGGTCGACCCGCAGGATCGGCGGAGCGGCCACCGGCGTCTCGTCCGCGAATCGATTGACCCCGACGATCACCCGCTCGCCACGCTCAACCTCTCGCTGGAAGCGATAGGCGCTCTCCTGGATCTCCGCCTGAATGAAGCCCAGCTCGATCGCCCGCAAAGAGCCGCCGAGCTCGTCGATCTGCTCGATGTAGCGCCAGGCCCCCTCCTCGACCTGGTCGGTCAAGCGCTCGACGAAGTAGCAACCGGCCAGCGGGTCGACCACGTCCGCGACGCCGCTCTCAAAGGCGAGGACCTGCTGGGTCCGCAGCGCGAGCTGCGCCGACTCCTCGGTTGGTAGGGCCAATGCCTCGTCGCGCGCGTTGGTGTGGAGCGACTGAGTCCCGCCCAGTATGGCCGCGAGCGCCTGCACCGTCACCCGAGCGACGTTGTTGTCGACCTGCTGGGCCTGGAGGGTGACGCCGGCCGTCTGGGTGTGGAAGCGTAGCAACCAGGAGCGAGACTTCTTGGCGCCAAAGCGCTCCCGCATGATCTTCGCCCACATCCGTCGAGCGGCCCTGAACTTGGCGACCTCTTCGAACAGGTCGTTGTGGCTGTCGAAGAAAAAGCCGATTCGAGGCGCGAACTCGTCGACGTCGAGCCCGGTCTCCACCGCCGCGTCGCAGTAGGCGATCGCGTTCGCGAGCGTAAAGGCCAGCTCCTGGACCGCCGTCGCCCCGGCCTCGCGCATGTGGTAGCCGCTGATGCTGATAAAGTTCCAGCTCGGCAGCTCGGCCGTGCAGTAGGCGAAGACGTCCGTGATCAGCCGCATCGACGCCTTCGGCGGGTAGACATAGGTCCCTCGGGCGATGTACTCCTTCAGGATGTCATTCTGGACGGTCCCGTTCAACGCCCGTGGCGGCACCCCCTGGCGCTTGCCGACCGCGACGTAAAGGGCCAGCAGGATCGGCGCCGTCGAGTTGATCGTCATCGACGTGCTCACCTGGTCGAGCGGGAGGCCGTCAAGCAGGCGCTCCATGTCGTCGAGGCTGTCGATGGCGACGCCCACTTTTCCGACCTCGCCCTCGGCCATCGGGTGGTCCGAGTCGTAGCCCATCTGCGTTGGCAGGTCGAAGGCAACCGAGAGGCCGGTTTGGCCCCTCGCCCGCAGGTAACGATAGCGGGCGTTCGACTCTTCAGCGCTCGCATAGCCGGCGTATTGCCGCATCGTCCAGAGCCGCCCGCGGTACATCGTCGGCTGGACCCCACGGGTGTAGGGGTAGCTGCCGGGGTAACCCAGCCGCTCCCGCTCGTCCCAACTGACCAGGTCGTCGGAGCTGTAGAGCGGTTCGAGCGGGATCTGCGAGCTGGTCTCGAAGCGTTCCTGCCGCTCCGGCGAGCGCTCGAGGGCCGGCTCCAGCACCGACTCCTCCCACTCGGTCCGAGATCCGCTCACGACTGCGTCGCCTCGCTCCCTGACCCTGCCCCGGACTCGTCGCGCTTCTTGAGCGCCCGCCAGAGCAGGTACAGCCCGTCCATCACGCAGCGGCGCTTGAACTCCGCTCGCGTCGTCGACCATTCGGTGCTCGCAACCCGCGTCTCGCCGAGAAAATCGAGTGCGATGTGAGCCGTCCCGACCGGCTTGCCCTCGACCGACGTCGGCCCGGCCACCCCAGTGATCCCGATACCAGCATCGGCGCCCAGGCGCTCGCGGCACGCCGTCGCCATCGCCATCGCCGTCTCGGCCGCCACGGTCCCGTGACGCTCGACGATCTCGTGATCGACGCCCGATGCGACCTTGAGCTCCGCGGTGTAAGCCACCACCCCGCCCTTGAACCATTCCGAGGCGCCCGGCGTGTCGGTAAAGTAACTGGCCAGCAGCCCCCCCGAGGCGGACTCCATCGTCGCGACCGTCAGCCCGTGCCGCGCCAGCAGCGTGCCAATGGCCCCAGCCAGCGTCTCCTCGCCGATCCCGTACACATACTTCCCGACGTAGCCGCGGACCCGACCCTCGAACGGCTCGATCATCCCGAGCGCCGCCTCGCGACTGCTCGCCTTGGCTGCGATTCGCAGGTGAACGCCGTCCTGCTTGGCGTAGGTCGCAAGGGTCGGGTTCGGCGAGTTGATCAGCTCAGCCACCATCTCGGCGACGTTCGACTCACCCTGCCCAACCGTCTTGAGCGTGCGCGTGATCAGGACCCCGCCACCGCCCCCGATCTCGAGGCGCGGCGCGATCTGCTCCTCCCACATCTTTCGCATCTCGTGGGGCACGCCGGGCATGCAGGCGATATGCTTGCCGTCGTGCTCGACCCACCAGCCCGGCGCCGTCCCGATCGGGTTGTCGACCGCCCGAGCCGAGGGGATGAGCGTCGCTTGCTTGATGTTCATCTCGGGCATCGGGCGGTTGCGGCGTGCGTACCAGCCCCGCAAGTGAGCCTCGAGCTCCGGCTGAACGACCATTTCCTCGCCCAGGAGGTTCGCGATCGCCTCGCGGGTCAAATCGTCCTCGGTCGGCCCCAGTCCACCGGTCATGATGACCAGGTCAGACCGTTCGAGCCCTCGCCGGACCGTGTCCGACACGCGGCCAAGATTGTCGCCAACATGTGTCACGAAGTACAGGTCGACCCCCAGCCCGGTAAGCTGCTGCGCCAGGTACTGGGAGTTGGTGTCCAGGATCTCCCCGAGCAACAGCTCGGTCCCAACCGCGATGATCTCAGCGTTCATGCTCTATCCCACCAGGATTATTCTAGCGTGACCAGCGTCTGCCCCTGATCCACGGTCTGCCCGGCGCTGACGAGAACCTCCTTGATCGTCCCCTCCTCGCGCGCCGTCAGGTCGTTCTCCATCTTCATCGCCTGCAGCACGACCAGGCTCGCGCCCGCGCTCACCCGCTGGCCTGCCTCGACCTGCACCGCGACCACCAGGCCCGGCATCGGGGCCGTGACGCTCCGCTCGGCCTGGCCCTGACGACCGCCCACCGTGACCCTCGCCAGGCGGGCCGCCCGCTCATCCTGCACCAGCAGGTCCAGGGCCTCGCCGTCGATGACGACGCTGTAAGCGCCCTCCCGGCCTTCGACCAGGGCGCTAAAGGCACGCCCCCCGACCAGGTAGCTATGGAGCGCGTCGCCCCGCGGACGGCGGACTGTCGCCGTGACGCTCTCCCCCCGATCGACGCGCACTCGGAGACCGTCATCGTCCTCCACCACCTCGACGTCCAGGGCGCGCGATCCCACCGTCACCTGATAGCGCGTCGTCGTCGCGCCGCCCCGCCTGGTCATCGCCCACTCATGAGGGCCGCAAGGCCGCTCGCCGAGCCACCTGAAGCCAGCGACCGTCGTCGTCTGGCCGCGGCTGAACCGCTCGCTGGGACGCCCCCACGCTGTGGGCGCTGAGAACGGCGGCGACGGCAGCGTCTTCGACGACCCGCTCGTCGGGCTCGCCGTCCGGTGCCCAGTGCCGCTCGAGGAAGGCCGTGTCTAGCTCGCCCGCCTGAAAGGCCGGGTGCTCCATCAACCAGCGGTGAAACGGGATCGTCGTGCAGACGCCGAGCACGAGGTACTCGCCGAGGGCGCGGCGCATCCGCCCCAGCGCCGACGGACGGTCCTCGGCCCAGACGATCAGCTTGGCTAGCAGCGGGTCGTAGTGCAGCGAGACCTCTTGTCCCACCTCCAGTGCGCCGTCGATCCGGACCCCCGGTCCCTGGGGCTCGACGACAGCACGGATCCTGCCCGTCGAGGGAAAGAAACGGTTGGCAGGGTCTTCGGCTGACACGCGACATTCGATCGCATGCCCCCGAGACGCGATGTCCTCCTGACCAAAGCCTAGCCGCTGGCCGGCCGCGATCTTGAGCTGCTCGTGGACCAGGTCAATCCCTGTCACCAGCTCGGTCACCGGATGCTCGACCTGGAGCCGCGCGTTGACCTCCAGAAAATAGAACGCACCGCCCGCGTCGAGCAGAAACTCACAGGTCCCGACATTGGTGTAGCCGATGGCGTGGGCCGCCTGCACCGCGACGGCGCCCATCCTCGCACGGAGATCGGCGTCCACCGCCGGCGAGGGCGACTCCTCCACCAGCTTCTGGTGGCGCCGCTGAACGCTGCACTCACGCTCGCCCAGGTGTACGACGCTGCCGTGCTGATCGGCGAGAATCTGCACCTCGACGTGCCGCGGCTGCACCAGCATCCGCTCGAGATAGAGCGACCCATCCCCGAACGCCGACTCCGCTTCGCTCGCCGCCTGCCGAAACGCCGCCGCCAAGTCGTCCGCCCGATCGACGACCCGCATCCCCTTCCCGCCGCCACCCGAGACGGCCTTGAGCGCGATCGGGAAGCCGATCTCACCGGCGATCCGGCTGGCCTCCTCAGCCCCCGAGACCGCCTCGTCGGTCCCGGGCACGACCGGCACGCCAGCGGCACGCATCAGCGTGCGGGCCGCCGTCTTGCTCCCGAGCGCCCGCATCGCCGCGGGGGTCGGCCCGATGAAGACCAGACCGCCAGCGGCACAGGCCTCGGCGAAGTCGGGGTTCTCTGCCAGGAAGCCGTACCCCGGATGGACCGCGTCGGCGCTCGCCCGCCGAGCGATCTCGATCAGCGCATCGGCCCGGAGGTAGCTCTCGGCCGCCGTCGTGCCGCCGAGCGGATAGGCCTCGTCGACCGCGCGCACATGCGGAGCGCCAGCGTCCGGATCGCTGAACACGCCCACCGTCCGTACCCCCAGCTCGCGACACCCGCGGGCGACTCGGACGGCGATCTCCCCCCGATTGGCGATCAACACCTTCTCGAACATCGCTACAGGGGAATGTTCCCGTGCTTCTTCGGCGGGTTCGCATCCCGCTTGGTCCGCACGAGCTCGAGTGACGCGATCAGCTTGCGTCGGGTCTCGCGCGGCAGGATCACCTCGTCGACGTAGCCGCGAGCCGCGGCCGCGTAGGGGTTGGCGAAACGCTCGCGGTACTCCGCGGTCAGGCGTTGGCGAGTCGCCTCGACGTCGTCGGCCTTGGCGATCTGGTCACGAAACACCACGTTCACCGCCCCCTCAGGCCCCATGACCGCGATTTCGGCGGTCGGCCAGGCATAGTTCACGTCTCCTCGGATGTGCTTGCTTGACATGACGTCGTAGGCCCCGCCATAGGCCTTGCGGGTGATCACGGTCAGCTTCGGGACGGTCGCCTCACAGTAGGCGTACAGCAGCTTCGCCCCGTGACGGATGATCCCGCCGTGCTCCTGGCCGACCCCTGGCAGGAACCCCGGCACGTCGACGAACGTCACCAGCGGGATATTGAAGCAGTCACAAAAGCGGACGAAGCGCGCCCCCTTGACCGACGAGTTGATGTCGAGCACCCCCGCCAGGGCGCTCGGCTGCTGGGCGACAACCCCCACCGACCGACCGCCCAGCCGGCCGAAGCCGACGACGATATTCTGCGCGAAGTGCTCCATCACCTCCATGAAGTCGCCGTCGTCCAGGACCGACCGAATGACCCGCTGCATGTCGTAGGCCCGCGTCGGCTCGTCCGGCACGATCGAATCGAGAGCCTGGTCGGCACGCTCCGGAGGATCGTCGGTCGCCAGCCTCGGGACTTCGTCGACATTGTTGGACGGCAGGAACGAGAGCAGCCGTCGGACCTGCTGGAGGCAGCTCACCTCGTCGTCAGTCGCGAAATGGGCGACGCCGCTGGTCGTGTTGTGGACCATCGCGCCGCCAAGCTGCTCGAAGTCGACCACCTCATGCGTCACCGTCTTGACCACGTCCGGCCCGGTCACGAACATAAAGCTGGACCCCTTGACCATGAAGGTAAAGTCCGTAATCGCGGGGCTATACACGGCGCCGCCGGCGCATGGCCCCATGATCGCGCTGATCTGCGGCACGACGCCTGAGGCGAGCGTGTTGCGAAGGAAGATCTCGGCGTAGGCCCCCAGACTGACGACCCCTTCCTGGATCCGAGCCCCACCCGAGTCGTTCAACCCGACGATCGGCATGCCAGTTCGGGTCGCCAGGTCCATGATCTTGCAGATCTTCTCCCCATACGCCTCGGACAGCGAGCCCCCGAAGATGGTGAAATCCTGGGAAAAGACCGCCACCGGCCGGCCGTCCACCCGGCCCCAGCCCGTCACCACCCCGTCGCCGAGATAGCGCTCCTCCGCCAGGCCGAAATCGGTTGCCCGATGCATGACGAGCGCGTCGAGCTCCTGGAAGGTGTCCGGGTCCAGCAGGAGGTCGAGCCGCTCCCGGGCGGTCAGTTTCCCCCGCGTATGCTGCTGCTCGATCCGCCGCTCGCCGCCGCCGAGTCGGGCCTGCCGCCGCATCGCCTCGAGCCGCGCCAGCTTCTCGGCCGTCGTCCCCACACCAGC
The DNA here is from genome assembly GCA_013695975.1 of Chloroflexota bacterium. Classification (GTDB taxonomy): domain Bacteria; phylum Chloroflexota; class UBA6077; order UBA6077; family JACCZL01; genus JACCZL01. The sequence continues at coordinate 310 of JACCZL010000382.1, read as the reverse complement.
GTTTGGAACCGCCGGCATCCCGTCATCAATCACGCCAGGACACCGGGCAGCACGCACATACTCGTGAGCACCTTCTGAGCGAAGAGTCTGGGAAAGAATCGCGTCAGCCCGCGATTCGTGGGTGGCTGCATCCTAGCATCCGCGTCGTCACAGGACAACGGAGACGCGGCGACGCCAGTCGACCCCAGACAGTCGCACGCCTCGGACTCGCCCTCACGGCCTCAAGTCGAGCAAAGCTCGGCCCGATTGCGATCAGCGTGGTACTCCAGCGTCTGACCGGCAACCTCGACCACGATCAGGTAGCCTGGTG
>JACCZL010000381.1 GCA_013695975.1 Chloroflexota bacterium | reverse complement strand
CTTCATCGTTATCAACGGTGCCGACCGCCGTGTGACGGGAGCGCGCTTCAGGCCGACTCGAGGACGACCTCGTCGACGTAGCACCAGGCCCAGTCCTCGCCGGGCTGAAACGACTGGACAATCGGGTCCCCAGTCGCGCGGAAATGCCTGGTCGCGTGCTTGTTCTTGGACGAGTCGCAGCAACCGACATGCCCACAGGTCAAGCACAGGCGCAGGTGGACCCAGGAGTCGCCGATCGCCAGGCAGTCTTCGCAGCCATCCGCGCTCGGCGTCACCTCGCGGATCTGATCCAGATGGGTACAGGTAGCCATGACCCCTCCAGTGGGCAGTGGGCAGTGGGCAGTGGGAGTCGCTCCTACTGCCTACTGCCCACTCGCTACGCTTTGATCCAGGTCTCCGAGAAGGCCAGGAACGCCGTGCTGCTGGGCGTGCCGGCCATGTCCCGCGGGCCGGGCTCGCCGCGGCCGCGGACCCCGTTGGCGACGACCTCGGCCCGGCGGGCCGGCACGAACAGCGAGAACATCTCGTGCGCGCCGGTCGCCGATTGCTCTTTGCTGGTGTACTCGACCACGAACGGGTCGGCAAAGTCGCTCCAGGTCAGCGTGACGTCGACGTCGGGGCCGCTGACGCGCTCGGTCCAGGCGGTCAGGTGGTCGCCGCTGTGGGTAAAGCTGTCGGCCGGACGGAAAGCGAGATCGGCCAGATTGGGGTTGCCCTTCCAGGTCCCGAAGTGGGCCACAAAGTCGCGCAAGAGATAGCGCGCCAGCGGCTCGTTGTCGGTGAAGCAGGCGTTGACCTGCTCGCCATCGCCGCGGCCGCTCGGATCGGTCAGTAGGAAGACGGCGTGCCCGGACCCGTGCGGCGAGACGACGACGCGAAAGAACGACACCAGGCAGGTCGTCTCGCCGTCCGGCGACGCCTTGAGCGTGATGCCAGGATTCTCGCCCGACCAGTCGATCGGGCGCGGGTTGATCGGTGGACGCGGCATGTCGATCACCTCCAGCGTCACGGATACCACGTCACGCCCAGCATGGGCAAGTCGGGCGGTGGCTGGGTCGCGCGGGTACCATGGCCTTGCATGAAGTCCGATCACTGGAGGATGCGATGGCGACGACCGGGCGGTTAGCGACATTTTACGGACCGGGCGAACCTCTGCGGCTGGTCGAGCGACCGGTCCCTGAGCCGGAGCCCGGCGCCGCGCTGGTCCGGATCAGCCTGGCCAACGTGTGCGGGTCGGACCTCCACATGTGGCGGGGCGAGATGGACCTGCGCAAGCTCGGCCGGGCGCTGCCGCGCAACCTGGGCCACGAGATGTGCGGGCGGATCGCCGCGCTCGGCGAGGGCGTGACGACCGACTCAGCCGGCGCCCCGCTGGCCGTCGGCGATCGGGTCGTCTATCGCTACACCTTCGCCTGCGGGCGTTGCCAGGCGTGCCTGGTCGGCATGACCCGGGCCTGCCCACATCAGGCCCGCCACCTGGCGACGACCTGCGAGGTCTGGCCCTACTTCAAGGGGGCGTTCGGCGACTACACCTATCTGTTCCCCGGCCACGTCGTGTTCAAGGTGCCAGACGCGCTGTCGGACGGGATGGTCGCTGGGATCAACTGCGCCTTCTCGCAAGTGATCTGTGGGCTCGACGTGGCCCGCCTTCGGCTCGGCGAGACGGTCGTGATCCAGGGCGCGGGCGGGCTCGGGATCTACGCCACGGCCGCTGCCCGCGAGCTCGGAGCCGGCCGGGTGATCGTGATCGACGGGGTCCAGGAGCGACTCGACCTGGCCGCCGCGTTCGGGGCCGACGAGCTGATCGACCTGCGCGAGCTGCCGACCCCCGAGGGGCGGATCGAGCGCGTCAAGGCGCTGACCGAAGGCTGGGGCGCCCACGTCGTGATGGACCTGGCCGGCTCGATCGGCGCCATCCCGGAGGGCCTCCAGATGGTCGGCAACGGCGGCCGCTACGTCGAGATCGGCAATATCTCGCCCGACATGACTTTCCCGATGGATCCGGCTCGGCTGATCCCCCGCAACGTCAGCTTCCTGCCGGTCGGCTTCTACGAGCCGTCCCACCTGCAGCAGGCCCTCGACCTGATGCTCCGGACCCGAGACCGGTACCCCTATGACAGAGTCGTCTCGGACGTTTTCCCGCTCGACCAGGTCAATGAGGTCCTAGCCGAGCAGGACAAAGGTCGGATTACCCGCGCCGCTCTGGCGCCGTGATGCCCGCGCAGCAGAGCTTGACACGACTGGGGCGACACACTCGAGGAAGCGGCTACGCCGCTTCCGCTATACTTGCCTCCCTTGCGGAGGGGGTCTACATGGCTGCGCGAGTGGACGCGGGCGCGGGGCTGGTCCCGCCGGATCGGTATGCAGAGCTGGACACGCCGGTCGCCCTGGTCGAGCTGGACGTCCTGCAGCGGAACCTCGGCGGGATGGCCGAGCGGGCGCGGCGGGCCGGCGTGCGGCTTCGACCGCACGTCAAGACGCACAAGTCGACCTGGATCGCGCGCCTGCAAATCGAGGGCGGGGCGCGTGGCGTGACGGTGGCGAAGCTGGGTGAGGCCGAGGTGATGGCCGACGCCGGCATCGACGACATCCTGGTCGCCTTCCCGATGGTCGGCCGAGCCAAGCTCGAGCGGCTGCGACGGCTGGCCGAGCGGGTGAACGTGATCGTCGCGCTCGACGACCTCGACGTGGCCCTCGGGCTGGGTGAGGTGGGCCGCGGCCTGGCGCGGCCGCTCGAGGTCTACGTCGACGTCGACAGCGGGCTCCATCGCACCGGCCGGGCGCCGGGCGCGGCGAGCGCCGCGCTCGCGCTCGAGGTCGCGAAGATACCGGGGCTGCGCGTGCGGGGCCTGATGACCCACGCCGGCCAGTCTTACGGGGCACGGGGCGCGGCGGTCGAGCGTGTAGCGGTGGACGAGGCGCGCGCCCTGGCCGACACGGCCGCCGCGCTGGCCGATGGGGGCCTCTCCGAACTGGAGTTGAGCGCCGGCTCGACCCCGACGGCCTTCTTCTGCGAGGCGGCGAAGGCGGCGGTGCCGAGCCTCACCGAGGTCCGACCCGGCACCTATGCCTTCAACGACGTCAATCAGGTGACCATCGGCGTCGCCGAGGAGGCCGACTGTGCCCTGACGATCCTGGCAACCGTGGTCGGACGTCAGGCGACGGACCGCATGATCGTCGACGCCGGCAGCAAGACGCTCGGCGGCGAGGCCGGGGTGGGGCCGGGCCACGGCCGGGTGAAGGGCGACCCGACGGTTCAGATTGAGCGCTTGAGCGAGGAGCACGGCTGGTGCCGCGTGCCGCCCGGCTCGAGCTGGAAGGCGGGCGACCGCCTGGAGATCATCCCGAACCACGTCTGCCTGGTGCCGAACCTGGTGGGCGAGATGGTCGGCGTGCGCGGCGGCCGAGCGGAGCGCGCGATCTCCGTAGAGGCACGCGGGATGAACCGGTGAATCGTGACCGACACGCCAGGACACCGAGCGTCCTCGAACGGCGCGGTGGGGCTCGGCTGGGGTCCGACCCCGGCTCGGTTACCATGATCGGACGCTGATCGGGCGTCGCC
>JACCZL010000359.1 GCA_013695975.1 Chloroflexota bacterium | reverse complement strand
GGCTGTATCGGCCGGGTCGGCGAGCCCGCGGCGAGCCCACGAGCCCAGCGCCGGCCCGGCGACAGCGGCCAGAAGGCTCGCCACGAGCGCCCGGCGCGAGAGACGCAGCCCCCCCGACAGCGGGCCTGCCTCGGGCGGGCCCTTCCACGTTCGACAATCCACCCGGGTTTTTCATCCCAGCTCTCCCAGATCTCCGGCGTGCGACTGCGCGCGAGCCCGCCGCCAACCCCAGGGTATCAGCGATTCCTCACACAAATCTTACGCAGGTTGCGCCGCTCCGGACGTGCGCTCGACGGCGCCGCGTAAGAATTCGGCAACAAACGTCATCGCGTCGGGGCGAGAAATGTCGTAGACTGATGCGGCATGGCCGAGGGGCAACGCAGGCCCAGCCAGGAGGGGACCCACGCGTGCAGCGGTCTGTAGTTTACATCGTCGCCAAGGCGCCGCGCTCCGGTGCCGCCAAGACCCGCCTCTCGCCGATGCTGTCCACCGACCGGGCCGCTGAAGTGGCCCACGGGTTCCTCCTGGACACGCTCCTGCTGGCCCGTCGGGCGCGGGGGGTGGCCGTTCGGGCGGTCTGTCGCGACGCCGACGAGGCGCGGATCGTCCGCGCGCTTGGAGGGCCGAGTCTCGACGTGCTGTGCCAGCGCGAGCCCGGGCTCGGCGCGGCGCTCGAGGAGTGCTTCCATCACGGCCTGAGCGATGGGTACGGCACGGTCGCGGTCCTCGGTTCCGATAGCCCCACCTTACCCGCGGCACATATCGAGCAAGCGTTCGCGGCGCTCGGCGAGCATGACGTGGCGATCGGACCGAGCGAAGACGGCGGGTACTATCTCCTGGCAGCTCGCGCAACCCACCCGACGCTCTTCCGAGAGATGATCTGGAGCACCGACCAGGTTTGTCGCGCGACCCTCGAGCGTTGCGCCGCGGCCGGACTGCGGGCGACCTTGCTCGCGGAGTGGTACGACGTCGACACGCCCGCCTGTCTCCAGCGACTGACCCGCGATCTCGAGGCTCTCCCCGCTGACGTGGCGCCCCACACTCGCCTGACGCTCGCCGAGATCGCGTTCGCACCCATGAGGGTCTGAGGAGGTTCCGTGCTCGCCGAGCTACCGATGCTCCAATCCGATGGTCACCATGCACCGTTGCCTGGACCGATCGAGGCTTACTTCGAGGTCGCCAACCGCTGCAACTCTAAATGCGCCACCTGCCCGCTGACCTTCGATCCGCAGGAGCGGGCCCACAACCTCGGCTACGACGAGCTGGTCGCGCTGGTGGCCCAGCTCCCTGACTTGAAGCGCGCGGTCATGCATGGGATCGGCGAGCCGCTGCTGAACCGCGATCTTCCTCGGATGATCCGCCACCTCAAGGAGCGCGGCGTGTACGTGCTCTTCAACTCGAACGCGGCCCTGCTGACCGACGCCCGCCAGCGGGCGCTCATCGACTGCGGTCTGGACGAGCTGCGGGTCTCGCTCGACGGCAGCACGCCGGAGACCTACCTGCGAGTGCGGGGGATCGCCGCCTTCGAGCAGGTCGTTGACAACGTCGCCGCGATGGTCCGCTTGAAGCACGACCTCGGCGCCACGACGCCCCGAATCTCCTTCTGGGTGACTGGAATGCGCGAGAACCTCCCCGAGCTGCCAGGCGTGATCGAGCTGGCCGCTGGAATCGGCGTCGACGAGGTCTATCTCCAGCGGATGGTCTTCTCCGACATTGGGCTGGCGGTGGCCGACCAGTCGATCTACCGTGGCTATCGCGAGCAGGCCGAGCGGATCATCGCCGAGGCCGAGGCGCTCGCCGAGCGGCTCGAGGTTACCTTCCGGGGCTCGGGCGCTCTGAGTCCGCGCGAGAGCATCGTCGATCGGACCGACGATCCGGAGCCCTGGCGGGGCTGCTCGCGCCCGCGTCGCCTGGCTTACATCACCGCCAACGGCAATGCCCTGCCCTGCTGCATTGCCCCCTTCACCGGCGTCCCCTACGGCGACATCGTCCTGGGCAATTACATCCGCGACGGGGTCGAGGCGACCTGGCACGGCGAGCGCTACCAGCAGTTCCGCGACCGGCTCTACAGCTCGGACCCGAGCGACGCCTGCCGCAATTGTGGCATCGGTTGGAGCCTGTAGCCCGCCGAGCCGCCCACGCGGAGACGTAGCATGTGGGCCGCTAGCCGTAGGGGCGGTTCGCGAACCGCCCCTACCCCGCAGACGCGATGCTTCGTTCCTGCCGGTGCAGCCGGTGTTGCTCGAATGAACGGCGTGTGGCGCAACGCCCTGAGGCACCGCCAAGCCGTCGTTGCTGCCGCCCTGGCCGCACTCGTCCTGCTCTACGGCCTCGGCTTCGGCTGGCTGACGGCCGAGCGACACGCGACGCTACGGACCAACGCCGAGGATCTCGGCTTCACGGACCAGGTGGTCTGGAACTTTTTGCGCGGGCAGGCATTCCGCTTCAGTATGTACGAGCGGGCCGAGTGGGAGACCGACGTCGACATCGCGGCGCTACGGCGTCCCGATTCCCTGCTCGCCTTCCACGTCGAGCCGATCCTCGTTCTGTTCGCCCCGCTCTACCTCGTCGCACCCGACGTGCGCATCCTGCTCTGGCTTCAGGCGATCCTGGTCGCGCTCGGGGCGATCCCCGCCTACCGCTTCGCCCACCGCCGGCTGGGCAGCAGATGGGCGGGGCTGGCGTTTGCCGCCGCGTACTTGCTGGCCCCGCTCGGCCAATGGGCCCTGTACGCCGATTTCCACACCGTTGCCCTCGCGGCCCCACTCTTGATGCTCGCGATCGACGCTCTGGACGCCCGACGGTGGCGATCCTTCCTGCTGGCCGGTCTGCTCGCGACGGCGACGAAGGAGGAGATCGGCCTCGTCTTCGCCGGCCTGGGGCTGCTGGCGGTGCTGGGAGCGGTCGGCGGCAAGGCCGATGCCCAGCATGGCTCCGGCGATGGCCCGATTCGCTGGTGGCGTGATGGCGGGCGTCGAGCCGGCCTCGCGGCGATCATACTCGGCGCCGGCTGGTCGCTGCTCTGCGTCGGCGTCATCATCCCGTTCTACTCTGGCGGGTCGGTGTCGCCGTTCACGGCCCGCTACGCGCACCTGGGCGGCAGTCCCGGCGCCGCCCTGCTGGCCCTCTTCCAGAATCCCGGCGCCTATCTGGAGGCGCTCACACGGCCCGAAGTGCGAGGCTACCTGACCGTCCTACTCCTGAGCGGAGGCTGGCTGGCCCTACTCGCCCCCGAGCTGCTGATGCCAGTCGGTATCGTCCTCGCGCTGAACGTGTTCTCGAGCTCGCCCTGGATGGCGTCCGGCCGCGCCCACTACTCGGCCTCGCTGCTGCCGTTCCTGATCGCCGCGGCGGTCGTTGGGGCGGCGCGGCTGACCCGTAGGGGCGGGGTCTCCCCGCCCGTTGCCCGGGTCGGGCAGATCCCGCCCCTCCGCCGGGCGTTCGTGCCCATCCTCTCCACGCTACTCCTCGCCGGCGCGGCCTTGGGCTATCATCGCGCGGGACTGGGGCCGCTCGCGGATGGGTTTGTCGTGCCGACGCGCTTACCTCGACATGAGCTGGCGGCGCAGTTCGCCGCGGCCGTGCCGCGCGACGCGCCGGTCTCGGCCTCGACGACCCTGCTGCCGCACGTAAGCCAGCGTGTCTCGGTGTACCTCTTCCCGACGCTGCGCGACGCCGACTACGTGCTGGTCGACGTGGCTGGTGACGCCTTTCCGATCAGCCCGGGCGGGATCCACCTGCGGGTCCAGGAGCTGCTCGCCTCAGGCGAGTTCCGACCCCTCGCAGCCGAAGATGGGCTGCTCCTCCTCGAGCGGGAGGCCGCCCAGCGACGTCCACTACCTGAGCGCTTCTACGACTTTGTCCGAAGGGCGCCGGGCCACGATCCGGCGCCAGTCGCGGAGCGGGATGCCGTGCCCCTGCGCGATGGTACGGTCGGACTCTCGGACGCCGCGCTCCAGCTCCTGTCGTCCGAGCTCGTGCCGAGCGGGGACAGCGGCCCGCTCGGCCCCCTCGCGACACTTCAAACGACGTGGACGATCAAGAATGAGCCGATCGACCGACCGCGCCCGACGCTTGACGTGTACTTGAAGGACGGGACTCGACAGCGCTTCTTCGATCTGCCGACGATCTGGTGGTACCCGCCCGAGCAGTGGCGGCCGGGCGAGCTGATTCGGATCGACGTGCCCGGTCTCCCGCTCCGAGAGGTAAACCGCTGGGAGGCGCACGTCGCCACGGAGCCTCGTCCTGCCCTGGCCGAGTCGCCCGCGATGCCGCCAATCCCGATTCTCGAATCCACGCCGATAGCCGAACCTACCCCGACCGCCGAGCCCAACCCGAGCGCCGAAGCGACGGCGGCCCCTCAGCCAGACGCTACCGAGATCCGGCTCGGGGAGCTCACGGCTCGCGTCGAGCACGATCCCTGGCGACTCGCGCTGCTCGACCCGACTGGCCGACCGTTCTGGCAGCCGATGGCTGATTCCGACGAGGGTCCTGCTGGTCCCTTTGGCTACCGTGATGCCGCCGGCAATTCCTGGCGGCTCACCGCCCTGCTCGACGTCGTCCAGACACCCGCGGCGACCCGTCTACTCGCGGCCACCGACGAGCCGAACGGACGGACGGTCTCGATCGAGCTGAGCTCGGTCGGTCCGCGCGCCGTGCGGATCTCGCTCGAGCCCTCCAGCCGAGCCTGGATCGCCGCGTTCAGGGGGGCGCTCGCCCTTCGCCCTGACGAGCGCCTGCTCGGCTTCGGCGAGCGGTTCGACGGCGTAAACCAGCGCGGCCGAATGGTCCGGACCTGGGCCCAGGACCGCCGTGACGTCGACTTCGGCGATGCGACGTACGCCCCGATCCCTTTTTACATCTCCAGCCGAGGCTACAGCCTGCTCGTCGAGAGCGACGCCCGCGGCTTCGTCGACGCCGGAAAGACCCGAGCCGACCGATTGATCTGGGAGGTCCAGCAGCCGGCCGTCAGCCTGGTCCTGAGCTACGGTCCGGCCCCGCGCGAGCTGGTCCAACAGCAGGCGAGCCTGACCGGCCTGCCGCCGCTCCCGCCGATCTGGGCGTTCGGCGTGTGGAAGACCGCGATCGGCGGCCAGGACCAGGTCCTGCGCGACGCGATCCAGTTGCGCGAGCAGCGCCTCCCGGTCTCCGGACTGTTCGTATATGACGCCGCCGACGAGGCGTCGTTGCTCGGCTGGCCGCATGTCGGCTACGCCCGCGCTCGAGCGGGACGCTATCCCGACCTCCGAGCGATGAATGACCGCCTGCACGAACAGGGCTTCAAGAGCCTCGGCTACAAGAACGCCGACCTCTCTGCTCGGCGACCGGGCGAGTCCGCCGCGGCCAGGAGCGGTGTGGCCGTTCGCGCTCCGGATGGTAGCCCGTACCTCCATCCCCACCACCTGGTCTCCTGGGTCGATTTCACCAATCCCGAGGCGCTGGCCTGGTGGGGTGGGCTGTGGCGGCGCATTCTCGGCGATCTCGGCTTCGACGGAGCGATGCTCGATCTCGGCGAGGTCGTCCCCGAGGATGCCCAGTATGCCGACGGGACGAGCGGCATCGAGACCCACAACCGCTATCTCGGGCTCTACGCCAAGGCGTCCTTCGAGGCCGCTCGCGCCGTCCGTGGAAACGATTTTGCCCTCTTCACCCGCTCGGGCAGTCTGGGGGCCCAGCGCTATCAGAGTCTCCAGTGGTCCGGCGACCAAACGATCACCTGGGACCAGGACGGGCTCCGCGGGCTGGTCCCGGCGGCGCTCTCCTTCGGACTAAGCGGGTTCCCGTACTGGCACCCTGAGGTCGGCGGCTACTTGAGCACCGGCCTACCACGGGCGACCGAGCGCGAGCTCTGGTTTCGCTGGCTCCAGCTTGGTGCGCTGAGCCCGCTCCTGCGTGACCACTACGGCGAGCATCGCGGCAATCCGGTCGAGGTCTGGTCCGATGGCGAGACGCTCGACCAGTTCCGGCGCTATGCCCGCCTGCACAACAGCCTCGTACCCTACCTTTACAGCCAGGCCAGGGTTGCGTCGGAGACCGGTCTGCCGATCATCCGCCACCTCGCGCTGACTGCGCCGGATGACCCACGGGCCTGGGCCGAGGAGTATTGCTACACTCTGGGCGACGATCTGCTCGTCGCCCCAGTCGTCGAGGAGGGCGCGCGTACCCGAGCCGTCTATCTCCCGGCGGGCGAATGGGTCGACTGGTGGACCGGCCAGCTCCGGCCGGGTGGGGACGTCGTGACCGTCGAGGCGCCGCTCCACCGCATCCCGCTCTTCGCCCGCGCGGGGGCGATCCTCCCGCTGGCGCCCGACTTCCAGACCCTCGCTCCGACGACTGACCCGAACGTCGCCACCTGGAACGGAGACCTCGTCGTCCGCGTCGTCGGCCCCACGCCCGCCGCTGAGGAGGGCTGGGTCCTGCCCTCGGCCAGCCAACGCCTCTACGACGGCACCCTCCTCAGGACGAGCGTCGACCGTGGGGCGATCAAACTCGAGGCCACGTCGGCGACGGTCGAGCGTTCCTGGGAGCTGCAGCTTCCCGCGGCGGCCCCGCCAGGGCAGGTCACGCTGAACGGAGCCCCGCTGGATGGCTGGAGCTGGCGTGATGGCTCCGTCAGCCTGACCTTCCGAGCCGCGTCTTTTAGCGTGGCGATGCGGCCGTAAGGGTTTCGCAAGGAGCGTTCGCGCCACTCAAGAGATGGGACGCATAGTGGAGTCTGGACGATCAGGGGGAGGGTCATGAACGGGCCAACAGTAGGATCGGGCCGACGGATCGGCTGGCTTCCCAGCCTGGGGATCGCGGGCGCGGCCACGGCCGCGGCGATGCTCCTGATGTTCTGGACGCGCAACGCGTTCCAGATTCGGACGCTGCCGGAACGAGTCATGGAGTGGGTGCTGCTCTTCGTCTCACCAGACACGCTGGAAGCGGGGATCAGCCAATTCAGATTCCAGGCCAAGGTCTACGCCCTGTACGTAGCGGTCGCCGGCATGGCCGCCATTCTGCTCGTGGTGGGGACGCTGCTGCTCGCGCGCGCCTCGTCGCCGTGGGCCATCTGGGCGGTCGGGCCGCTGCTTTACCTGGCCGCGATGGGCGCGATCATGCCGATCACCGGAGGCGGCCTGTTCGGCTCGGAGCTGTTCCAGGATC
>JACCZL010000320.1 GCA_013695975.1 Chloroflexota bacterium | reverse complement strand
CCTCTCCACATGAGGAGCGGGATCGGGGCGCGGCTTAGACTCCGCGAACTGCCCGGCGGTCGCGGCCCATACCGGCCGCGAGCTCAATCGCCACGACCATGTTGTCTGGACGGGCCTTGCCGCTGCCGGCAATGTCGAACGCCGTGCCGTGGTCGACCGAGGTCCGAATGATCGGCAGGCCGAGGGTGATGTTAACGGTGTCGTGGAAGCCGGTCAGCTTGGACGGGACGTGGCCCTGGTCGTGGTACATCGCGACGACGGCGTCGAACTCGCCGTTGACGGCCCGCAGGAAGACGCTATCGGGCGGGACCGGCCCGTGGGCGTCGATCCCCTCTGCCTGCAAGGCGGCGGCGGCCGGGGCGATCTCGCGTTCGTCCTCGTCGCCGAAGAGGCCATGCTCGCCAGCGTGCGGGTTGAGGCCGGCCAGGGCCAGTTTGGGTGGCCGCGTCACCAGCGGCGCGACGGCGCGGGCAGTCAGTCGCCCGACCCGCGTCACCCGGTCGCGGGTGACAGCCGCGATGGCCTGGAGCATCGAGCAGTGGGTCGAGACGTGCGAGACCCGCAGCCGCGGCGACGCCAGCAACATCGTGATGTCGTCGTCCGATACGTTGCACAGGTGGGCCAGCGCCTCGGTGTGGCCGGGGTAGGGGTAGCCGGCCAGGTTGAGCGATTCTTTGTTGAGGGGCGCCGTCACGATCGCGTCGATCTCGTTCGTCAGGGCGAGCGTGACGGCGCGCTCGACGTACTCGAACGCGGCCTTGCCGTTGAGCGGGTCGACCTGCCCGCGCTCGAGGCTCGCGACCGGCCGGTTGCCCAGGTCGAGCACCCAGAGCGCGTCCGTTGTGGGGTCGGCCTCGTCGAGCGAGCCGATCGCCCGGACCGTCAGATCGGCTCCGACGATCCGCGCCGCTTCGGCCATCACGCTGGCGTCGCCGATGACGACCGAACGGGCGAGGGCTCGGACCTCCGAGCGGGCCAGCGCCAGCGCGGTCACCTCCGGCCCCACCCCGGCCGGGTCGCCCATCGTGATCCCCAGTATCGGCCGCTCACCCTCGCCCATGATCCCTCCTCATTACCCGAGTGTGGCGACTCGTGACAGTCCGCCGCACCGTAGAGCATAGTAGTCCACCACGATCACCGCGGAGGGCGAGCCATCGGGCGCCGAGCGAACGAGGACCGCGAGCGGGGGCCTGAGGCGCTGGCGCGGCTGGAGCAGCGGGCCTGGCAGGCGTACTACCAGCAGCGCTGGGCGCAGCTTGCGCGTCTCCTGCTGATCGTCACCCGCCAGCACTTCGGACTGCCCCTCTGGCAGACGCCCTATGCCACCTACCTGGCCACGCGGGCCCAGCTCGCCTTCGCCCGCCGAGGCGACGAGGGCGGCGAGGCCGAGGCCTACATGCGGCGGTTCTACGCTGTCGTTCGGCGGGCCAGGGGCAGCCACTATGACCCCACGCGAGCCGCCTCGGCCGAAGTTGGCTGGTGGGTCGTCCACCGCAACCGCGCCGACTACCCCGACACGACGGCCCTGGTCGACGCGCTAAGCGATCTCTACACCGAGCTGTACCGACAGCCAAAGGAACTGATGCGCCTCGCGGCCCACCATCGCGCCGAAGCGATGGAGCTGTCCGACCGCTGGGTCCGCGACGGCAAAGACCCGAGCAGCCCCCTGCTCACGGCCATCCGCGCCGAGCTCGCCAGGAGCTACCGCGCACTCGCCCAGGTGGTCGAGACGTAGGGGCGACGGTCTGGTAGGCTTCAGGGCGCCATGACGACGGTGACACCGTGCCACCCTGCCCTGCTCGCACGGTGATCTCGCGGCCCTTTCCCGTGGTCTGGCTGCGCGGGGCTCCACTGCACGCGACCACGGAGACCCAATGCGTGCGTTTCGTGCTCGACGCGCTGGACGCCGGCCGAGGTGGCTGGATCGTGACGATGAACCTTGAGCACCGGCGGCGCTTCGGACACCTCAGGGCCGGCCAGTGGTTCACGCCTTCCGTTCCCTGCCGGTGAGGCGCTCGGACAGGAGCGACCAGACCAGGCGGCTGTCACGAACCCCGAGGGCTTCGAGCAGGGTGGCGTAGACGGCCAAGGCGAGTAGGGTGGCGAGGACCAGGGCGATCCCGACGGCCCGGGCGTCCCCGGTCGACGGCAGGGCCAACCCGGCGAACAGCCGGAGCGCCAGGGCCATGCCCAGTGTGGCCAGCAGCACCTTGAGGACAAAGCCGGCCAGGGCGCGATCGAGCAGGGGCAGCCCTGCCCCAGCGACTCGCGCCGACCGCTCGAGCAGGGCGAGCAGGACCAGCCCGTGGGCGCTGTTCTGGATCGCGTTGGCCAGGGCCAGGCCGGCCACGTCGAGCGGGCCGATCAGGGCGAGGGCCGAGATCAGGTAGAGCCCCACCCCGGCCACGCCGACGAGGACCGGCGTGCGGGTGTCCTTGCGGGCGTAGAAGGCCACGATCAGGAGCTGGTCGAGCGCGGTGAACGGGAGCTGGGGAGCGTAGGCCAAAAACACCAGGGCCGTCCGCGCTGTCTCGACCTCGCCGAAGCGGCCGCGCTCGAACAGGAGCTGGACGAGCGGCTCGCGCAAGACGATCAAACCGGCCGTAGCCGGTACCATCAACAGCAGGATCAGGCGGATGCCAAAGAGCAGCGTCTCGCGATAGCCGTGGCGATCGGCCGCCAGCGCCACCTCGTCGGCGTCGGTGGCGGCCAGGCCGCTGGCGTGCTTGCTGAGTGAGGGCAGGACCGCGAAGGAGACGGCCGTCCCGACCAGCCCGATCGGAAACTGAATCAGGCGGGTGGCGTAGTTCATCACCGACAGGCTGCCCTCGGCCAGGCGCGAGGCCAGGTTGCGGTCGATCACGATCCCGACGATCGTCACGATCATCCCGAGCGCGACCGGACCGTAGAGCCGGAGGATCGTCCGGACCTCCGCCCGGTCCAGGCCGAGTCCAGGGTAGTAGCGCAGCCGGCCGAGCCCGACGAGCTGGAGCGCGAGCTGGCCGACCGCGCCGAGCAGGACCCCGACGACCAGGGCGTACACCCCGAACGCCTGATGCAGCAGCAAGGCCCCGAGGATGATCCCACCGTTGTAGACGGCCACCGCGAAGGCCGGCCGACCAAAACGCCGTCGCGCGTAGAGGATCGCGGTCAGCACCCCGGCCAGCCCCTGCAGGACGACCGCGACAAGCATGACTCGCACCATCGGCACGGCCTCGGCCTGTTGTTCGGGCCCGAACCCTGGGGCCAGCAGGTCGATCACCAGCGGCGCCATCAGGCCGAGCGCCAGCGCGACGACCGCCAGCAGAACCGCGGCGAGCGTCAGGACGGCGCTGGCCAGCCGCCAGAGCCGGTCGTCGTCTTCGGCGGCGTCGACGAAGACCGGCACAAGCGCCGCGCTGATCGCGCCGCCGACCAGCAAGTCGTAGACGATCTGGGGGACGGCGCTGGCGACCACGAAGGCGTCGGTCGCCCCGGTCGCGCCAAAGAGCGCCGCCATGACCTGCTCACGGACGAGCCCAAGCAGGCGGCTGGCGATGTTCCCCAGCCCGATGACGATCGCCGCGACCGCGACTGTCCTCATGAGTGGAGAGGCGAGAGGCGATAGAGGCGATGGTCGAACATGCGGCCGGTCTCGGCGGGCGGGCGGGCGTCGAGGGGGCTGACCGAGAGGCGTGTGGCGGCCTCGGCGGCGTCGCGGGCGTTGAGCACAGCGAGGGCGCTCGGCGCGCCGCGCAGCTCGTCCTGGAGGCGGCTCGGGGTCACCCGCACGGCGCGGTGGGGAACTCGGGCAAACTCGAGGAGGTACTCGAAACCGCGCAGCTCGGTCACCCCAGTATCCGGCAGCTCGCTGCCGATCGTCTCGTCGATCAGGACCGGCTCGTCCGCGCGGCGGGCGGCCGCCATCTCGTCGCTGAGGCGCAGGATCCGGGCGTTAGTGTCGCCTCGCTCGTAGGCGCGGGCATAGTAGCGGCCGAGCGGGACCAGCGGGGCAACGACGAGCAGACTCGCGGCGAGCGCGGCGCCGAGCGCGATCAACTGCCCATGAGGCGCGGTCGTGCCGACCCATCGAGCGAGCAACGGGCGGCCGAGGTAGACGAGATACACGGCCGTCGAGGCGAACAGGATTGGGACGACCGGCATCAGGTAACGGCTGGTGACCAGGGTCCGAAACTTTGGGTTGAACAGCGGCAAGAGCAAGAGGAACCCGACCACCACGAGCAGCGGCAGCGGCTGGCCCCGCCGCGCCAGCCAGAGCAGGGCGACGACGCTGAGGGCGCAGGCCAGGACGACGACCGGATCTCCGAGATACTCCAGCGGTCCGCCACGCTGGTCGACGGCGCCCCCGAGGACCCGCGCCAGCAACAGCAGCAGCGCTCCGAGCGTCGGCAGGTAGCCGACCGCCGCCTGCTGGTCCTGACCATACTCAGCACGGATGCGCTGGGCGCTCCGGAGTGACTCGAATCCGGTCTCCCAGTTGTACAGGAGCACATTGCCATACCCGTCCAGGAAGAGCGCTAGAGCCAGGTAAGGCCAGCGCGTGCGCAGCCATCGCTGGCCCCGCCAGAGGACGGAGACGGCCGCGCCGGGCAGCAGCGTTGCCACCAGCGGATGGGTCTGGAGGGCCAGGCCGAACAGGAGGCCGGCGAGCGCGAGGGCAGGGCCGCCGCTCAGGGAACCCGCGATCCTAGGACTGCGAGCAGCCCGCGGCAACGCCCAGAACGCCAGCGTGGTGAAGAGGGGCGTCAGGCAGTTGGACCAGGCGATGTGGCTGTTGACGAC
>JACCZL010000304.1 GCA_013695975.1 Chloroflexota bacterium | reverse complement strand
GAACTCCTCGAGCAGACCGGCGGTGTTCGGGCCGAGGGCGAACGGCACGGTGTCAACGGAAACGGGGCAATTCCAATTCCAATTCCACCGCGGCGCTAGCCTTGGGCTGATGAGCGTCGCTGCCCATCCCCAGTTTGCGTTCGACAACTCCTACGTCCGTGAGCTCGAGGGTCTGTACGTGCCCTGGCAGGCGACGCCGGCGCCCGCGCCGCAGCTGCTGGCGCTGAACGAGGAGCTGGCCTCGGATCTGGGTCTCGACGCGGCTGCGCTCCGCTCGCCCGACGGGGTCGACTTCCTCGTCGGGAACGTCGTCCCCGAGGGTGCCTCGCCGGTGGCGCAGGCCTATGCAGGCCATCAGTTCGGTTGGTTCTCGCCGGTCCTGGGTGATGGCCGGGCGCTTTTGCTGGGCGAGGTCGTCGACGTCGAAGGACGCCGTCGCGACTTCCACCTGAAGGGCTCGGGTCGCACGCGGTTCGCGCGAGGCGGTGATGGAAAGGCCGCGGTCGGCCCGATGCTGCGCGAGTACGTGATCAGCGAGGCGATGCATGCGCTCGGCATCCCGACGACACGGGCGCTGGCGGTGGTGGCGACCGGCGATCCCGTCGTGCGGGAGGGCATACTGCCGGGCGCAGTGCTCGTCCGTGTGGCGGCGAGTCACATCCGCGTCGGCACGTTTCAGTACGCGGCGGCCCGCCAGGACCCGGGGCTCGTGCGGCGCCTGGCCGACCACGCGATCGCGCGTCATCACGCGCATGCGGTGGAGGCCGAGAACCCGTACCTGGCGTTCTTGGGGGCCGTCGTCGATGCCCAGGCAGCGCTGGTCGCGCGCTGGATGCTCGTCGGGTTCGTCCATGGCGTCATGAACACCGACAACATGGCGATCTCCGGCGAGACGATCGACTACGGCCCGTGCGCCTTCATGGAGGCTTTCGACCCCGCCACCGTGTTTAGCTCGATCGATCACGGCGGCCGCTACGCGTACGGCAACCAGCCGGGCATCGCGCTGTGGAACCTGACGCGTTTCGCCGAGACCCTGCTGCCCCTGCTCGACCTCGAGACGGAGGCGGCACGCGCGGCGGCCACCGACGTGCTGCAGTCGTTTCCCGGGCGCTATCACGCGTACTGGCTCCGCGGGATGGGCGCCAAGCTCGGTCTTGCCGACGGCGACGAACAGGCCGCCCCGCTCATCGACGACCTGCTGGTGCTGCTGCAGGCCCAGCGGGTCGACTTCACCTCGTGCTTCCGGGCGCTGTCGGCGCACGTACTCGGAGACGCCGCACCGGCGCGGTCGCTCTTCGCGGATCCCGCCGCGTTCGACGCGTGGGCAGAGCGCTGGAACGCACGACTGGCCTCCCACGCAGCGGTATCAAAGGCGACCGCCCAAGCGCTGAACCGCGTCAATCCGGCCTACATCCCGCGCAACCACCTGGTCGAGGAGGCGCTGGTCGCCGCGACCGCCGGCGACCTGGATCCATTCGAAGCACTCCTCGACGTGCTCTCCCAGCCGTTCGACGAGCGACCCGGTCTTGAGGCGTTCGCCGCACCGGCGCCGTCGACCTTCGGCGCCTACCGCACGTTCTGCGGCACGTAAGCCGCACCTGACGGCCTCCGCGGCGCTACCCGGCTCCTAAAGAGTTCTTAGCCGCGCCTCACAGCCGGCTCAGTCCGCGCTGGTCTCCTTGCCCCAACAACGAGCGAAAGGAGGACCGCCCATGACGAAGCCGGCGCCGCCCGCGAGCGGAAGGGCCCGAAGAAGCTCTGGCTCGCGTCGAAGAGGAGAGAGCGGCCGTCCTGACAGCAAGGTGACTTGGGTGAGGGACCCTCATGTCGTACTCCCGCCGTACTCCCAGACCGAAATGCTCTGCATATGCGCACGAGAAGTTAGTTCGGGGGATTGCCTATCCCATGCTCCTGCTCCATTACGGCTAAAGAGCAGCAAAAACGGCCCTATTGCAGGCCACAGGCGTGGCGCGCATTTGTACTCACAGCGACGCTAAGGCCGACCTCCGGGGTGACAGGCCGGTTTGGGCGCGACGACGCTGAACGGCGGATGTCTCGCAACGGCCTCATTTGCAGGTACTTTTCGCCTCGGGGCAACCCCCGCCCCGCATGGTTGAGCCAATCGTCCAACGACGTTTGGGCCACGAGTGGGCCACAGAATTTCGTC
>JACCZL010000285.1 GCA_013695975.1 Chloroflexota bacterium | reverse complement strand
GGGGATTGTCCGGGCTCGCGACGCCGGCCGGCGTTGCGCCCGGGCGGCTTTCCTGCGCCGCCTCAGGCTCGCTCCGCTCGGCGACGGCGGCCGTCTCGTCGTCCATGTCCGTGCCGGCGACACCCCGAGCCGCCTCGCTGGCGTGGGCCGCTCGCGACTCCGTCTCCGACGTCTTGTCGGTGGTGCGCTGCCGCACTTCGCCGATCTCGGAGAGGTCGGTCGCGACCGCGGCCTTGCCCGCCTCGCTCCCCTCGTCGACAGGAGCCGGGCTCTGATCGACGCTCCGCAGCTCGCCGCTGGGCGTGCTCCCGCTCGGGGCCTCGCCCGGGTCCAGCTCGGTCGCGTCGGGGACCGTCTCGGACGTCCCCGGCGTCTGTTGCTCGCGTTCGTCGGCCATCTACATGCTTCCCACGAATACTTGCGCCACCGTTGCCCCCCCAGCCCCCCCGAACTCGGGGGGGCTCGGGGGGCGAGCCCACGCCATGCAGCAACTTCTCCTGGGAAGCATCTAGCTCTTGCCCGCGCCCTGGTCGCGAATCTTGCGCTGGAGCTGCATGATCCCATGGATCAGGGCATCCGGCCGGGGCGGGCAGCCGGCCAGGTAGATGTCGACCGGCACGAAGTTGTCGATGCCGGGCACCGTGCTGTAGCTGCCTTGATAGGGGCCACCCGCGATCACGCAAGTCCCCATGGCAATCACGTACTTCGGGTCGGCCATCTGGTCGTAGAGGCGGCGGACGGCCGGCGCCATCTTGGTCGTCACCGTGCCGGAGACGATCATCACGTCGGCCTGGCGAGGCGAAGGCCGGAAAACCTCGGCCCCGAAGCGAGCCAGGTCCCAACGGGCCGTGCCGACGGCCATCATCTCGATCGCGCAGCAGGCCAGCCCGAACGTCAGCGGCCAGAGCGCCGAGCTGCGAGCCCAGGCCACCACCGAGTCGACCGACGTGACCATCGCGTGGCCCTTGAGATCGGTCGGAACCTCGTAGCGCGACTCGAGCACCTGGTCAGCCGGTCGCGGGCGCTCGAACTCGAGCGCGGTCTTGTCGTTCGGGTTGCCGAGCGTCGTCGGCTTCTCGGGTGTGACAGTCATCAGATGCTACCTCGCCGGCAGATCGTGGTTTACAACCATTCCAACGCCCCCTTGCGCCAGGCGTAGCCAAACGCCACCAGCAGCAAGGCGATGAAAATTCCCATCTCGATCAGCGCGAACAGGCCGAGCTGATCGAGGGCCACCGCCCAGGGGAACAGGTAAATCGCCTCGACGTCGAAGATGACGAACACCAGGGCATACAGGTAGTAGCGCATGCGGAACTGGATGTGGGTCGGCCCGATCGTCTTCATGCCGCTCTCATACGGCTGCAGCTTGACCGAGTCGGGCCGCTTTGGCGCGATGAAGCGGCCCAGGATCAGCGGAACCACCGGAAAGATCGCCGCGACGATCACGAACAGCGCGACCGGCCCGAACTGGTCTAGCATCGACCGTCTCCGTGTGAGGTCCGAGTAGCGGGGGAGGAGTTGGTGCGGAAGGTCGGCCGTCGGCTCGCGGCCCCAACGATGGATGCGCGCGAGACGTGGTAATCGGCGGCCGACAGGAGCGGCTGCTCCTACGCGATTATATCACGCGTGCAACATGCAAGCAGACCGGCCCCACTGGCCTGACAGGGGAGACAGCAAGGCCTGGAGCCCCGCGCGAAAAGGAGCGAACCCCATGCCCGTACCCGTCGGCGACGCTCGGCGAGGCTACGTCAACGCGATGTTCGGGCGGATCGCACGCCGCTACGATCTCATGAACAGCCTGATGACGTTTGGCCTCGACCGAGGCTGGCGGGCGGCGGCGGTCCGAGTAGCCGCGCCGCCAGTCAGCGGCCTCGCCCTCGATGTGGGGACGGGCACCGGCAAGCTGGCGTTGCGACTGGCCGAGGAGATGCCGGCTGGACGCGTGCTCGCTGCCGACTTCACCGTCCCGATGCTCCGCGCCGGCCAGCCGGCACTGCGCCGCGAAGGCAGGGGCCGGGTGGCCTTCGTCGCCGCGGACGCGCTCGAGCTGCCCTTCCCACCCGACATGTTCGATTGCGTCGTCAGCGCCTTTGCCGTCCGCAACCTCGCGGACGTCGAGCGGGGCTTCCGCGAGCAGGCGCGGGTCGCCAAACCAGGCGGCCGAGTCGTCTGCCTCGAGCTGACGACCCCTCCCAACCCACTCTTCGCGGGTCTCTTCCGCGTCTATTTCCGCGGTCTGGTCCCCCGCCTCGGCGGCCTGATCGCCGGCGACAGTGAGGCCTATACCTACCTCCCCGAGTCGGTCGCCCAGTTCCTTCGCCCCCGCGCCCTCGCCGCCGCGATGCGCGCCGCCGGCCTCGAGCGTGTCCGCTACCGTCGCCTCGGCTTCGGCGCGGTGGCGCTCCACATCGGAGCGAAACCCTCACCCAGCGAAGCTCGGCTACGTCAACCCTCTCCCAGGGGGAGAGGGAGCGGCTCACACCGGCGTCAAGCTGTCCTTGAAGATCGGTAGGTGCTCGAGGGCGCGGCCGGCGCCGATGGCGACGCAGGACATCGGGTCGTCGGCGACGTAGGCCGGCACGCCGGTCGCCGTGGACAGCAGGCGGTCGAGGTTGCGGAGCAGGGCGCCGCCGCCGGTCAGGATCATCCCCTTGTCGACGATGTCGGCAGCCAGCTCCGGCGGGGTCTGTTCGAGGACCGTCTTGACGTTGCCGACGATCGCCGCGACGGCGTCGCCGATCGCCTCGGTGATCTCGTGCGAGGTGACCGCCCGGGTCTTCGGCAACCCGTCGATCTGGTCGCGCCCACGGATCTCGACCCGGACGTTGTCGCGGACCGGTATTGCGCTGGCGACCTGGAGCTTGATCTCCTCAGCCGTCCGCTCGCCGATGATCAGGTTGTACTTGCGGCGGACGTAGGTCTGGATCAGCTCGTCGATCTTGTTGCCGCCGACCCGAATCGAGCTGGAGACGACGATGTCGTTGAGCGAGATGACGGCCGCCTCGGTCGTCCCGCCGCCAATGTCGACGATCATGTTCCCGGTCGCTCGATCGATCGGGACGTTGGCGCCGATCGCCGCGGCCAGCGGCTCGGCGATCAAGTGCGCCTCCTTGGCGCCCGCCTGAAGGACCGCGTCCAGGACGGCCCGCGTCTCGACGTTGGTCACCCCGGCCGGGATGCAGATCATCACCACCGGGCGAAACAGGCTGAACCGCCCGGAGACTTTGCGCATGAAGTGGCGGAGCATCGCCTCGGTGATCATGTAGTCGGCGATCACCCCGTCGCGCATCGGCCGGATGACTTTGATCCGCTTCGGCGTCCGCCCGAGCATGTCGGCGGCCTGGTGCCCGAACGCGACTGCCTTGTAGTCGACCTCCGAGTACGCGACGATCGACGGCTCGTTGACGACGATCCCCTTGCCCTTCAAGTACACCAGCACGTTCGCCGTGCCCAGGTCGATCCCGATGTACTTGCCGAACATGGCTCGCGCCTACCCTCTACCCCCCTAGCTTTCGGGACGCCGGCGCCGGCGGCGGACGATGTTGAGGCGCACCATGGAGCGCTGGAGGGCGACGCGGGCCGCGTCGGCCTGAAGGTTGTTGCCGCCGCGCATCGCCTCCTGGAGGGTCTGCTCGGCGCGCCGGCGGGCCTCTTCGGCTCGGCCCTCGTCGATCTCGTCCGCCCGCTCGGCGGTATCCGCCAGGATCAGGACCCGATCGGCGTTGACCTGGAGGAAGCCACCCCCCACCGCCATCGCCGTCTCGGCGCCATCCTTCTTGATCCGGATCGAGCCGGGCTGGAGCATCGTCAGCAACGGCGCGTGCCGCGGCAGGATGCCGACGAACCCTTCGCTGCCCGGTGCCACGACCATGTCGACGTCATCCTCAGCCAGCACCTGACGCTCGGCGGTCACGATCTCGACCGAAAGCTTGACCATATCAATCACCTGATGACTATCGAGAGGATAAGCGGGGTCGCCCCACGTCTGCAATGTACCGCCGGCGCGACCGCGGTTGCCATCGAAGGGGCGAGTTCAGCCTCGGGCAGAGAGATTCGCTCGCATCGATTGGCATGCACGTGTAGCTCACCCCGATCCGAACCGCGACCGTGAGGGAGCGTACGGGTCTCACAATGCCTGCGCGTGGAATGAGCCCGGGACGCTCCCTCATGGTCGCGGTCTGGATGCTCCTGGCTCAGTCGTAGAGGATCGCGCCGTGCTCGTCTCGTGCAAGCGGCCAAGCGCTGCCAGACGCATCCTACGGGGCGCACCTAGCCGAGCAGATCGACTCCCTCCAGCTCCCGCTCGGGGAAGGCGAGTGGCGCGATCCGGTCACCGCGCCCGACCGTCCAGGTGGTGCGATAACCGCTCGGGGTAGGGTCGCGGGAGACC
>JACCZL010000495.1 GCA_013695975.1 Chloroflexota bacterium | reverse complement strand
ACGAGCAGCAGCAGGATGCCCAGGCGGGGGGCCGATGTGCGCTGCCACTGTGCCATCCGATTTTGCCTCCGCGGTGTATGTCCCGCTCCAAGTCGACCTGGTACCGCCGCGGGGCCTATGCCCGCCCCATGCGATCATATTGTAGGGTACGCGCAGCCTCCGCAAAGTGACGCGGACCGTATCCCCATGGACTTTGGACGTCGCAGCTCCCGGCGGTGCTCGACCTCGGCGAGGCGGTCGACGAGGTTGCGTTGCAGGACCAGGGGATGGGCCCAGCATGCGAGCTCGGTCATCCGGGCGGTAGTCCCTCGAGTATCCTAGCCGGGCGCGCCCGGCGGGTCTCCCCGGCGGGTGGCTGTCCGCTGAGGGCCGTCCCTACCGCCCGTCGCCGGGCTCGACCCCGGCAACCGTGAACGCCTCCATCAGTGCGTCGTGATCCGCCTTGACTATGACGCTGGCCCTGCGCCCGCCAGTCGCAGCGGGTCGCCCGCGTGGCGGCCACGTCATCGCGGTGCGCCTACGACCGGAGCTCCAACCATACCTGGTGCTGGCCGAAGCAGAAGCGCCGACCACCTACGGGTCGGCGCTGTCGAACGGAGTTCGACGTGGCGGGCTCGAGGGGATTCGAACCCCCGATCTCGGCCTTGACAGGGCCGCATGTTAGGCCACTACACCACGAGCCCAGCGACACTTGCGCGTCGCGCTTATTCTACCATACGCTCCTGGACCCGACCAGCCCTTACCAGACGAGCTCCCGGGCACGCTCGCAGAGCTGGCACGGCGGCGGTGACAGGTCGTCGGCTGACTGGCCCGCGCGGGGCCCGAGCGCTTCGAGGCCGCGGAGCGCCTCGCAGAGGGGCAGGCCGACCACGTTCGGGTAGCAGCCGTCGACCCCTTCGGCGGGGCGGAAGTCAGCGGCCTGGACGGCGTAGCCGCCGGCCTTGTCGAGGGGGCCGCCGCTCGCCACGTAGCGCTCGATCTCCTCGTTGGCGTAGGGGCGCATCCGCACGACGCTCTCGACCGCGCCAGACCAGCGGAGCTCGGGGCCGCGGGCGAGTGCGAGCCCGGTGATCACCCGATGCGGGCGGCCGCGCAGCGCCCGCAGCATGGCCCGCGCTTCGGCCTCGTCGATCGGCTTCCCGAGCGGTTGGTCGTCGAGCTCGACGACCGTGTCGGCTGCCAGGACGATTCGATCCGGCCGGCTGCGCCCACCGGCCAGGGCCTTCGTCCGGGCAAGGCGGCCGGCCACGTCGGGAGCAGACTCGCCAGGTCCGACCCGCTCGTCGACGTCGACCGCGGCGACCTCGAACGGTAGGTCCACGAGGCGGAGGAGCGCGCGGCGGCGGGGTGACGACGAGGCGAGTAGGAGCGAGGGCGCGGGGCTTTCAGGCGCTTCTTTGACACACACGGCGTCATACTCTATCATGGCGGTGCGAGGGTCTTTACTGCCGAAGGTGCCCGCTGTACGGCGGTGAGACTTCCGGCGGCCGCCGGCCCCCGACGGTTGGTCGCCGGGGCCGGGCGCGCTCTGCGCGCCCGGTTTCGCTTTCCGGCTCCCGGTTCCCGTCCGAGGTCCGATCCTGTCGACGACTCACGCGGCCCAGGCACCGCGTGCCGAGCGCCCGCGCCGGACGGATGGGCTGACGGCACTGGGCGTCGCCGCGCTGGCTCACGGCCTGCTCCTGGCGCCCGCCCCGGTCGAAGTCCGCCTCGGCGGCGCCCTGATCCTGTTCGTCGGCCTGCCGGGCTGGCTCTTCGTCCAGGCCGTCTTCAGTGGGCGGCGGCCGGGGCCGCTCGAACGGCTTCTGCTCGCCGCGGGCGCCGGCTACGGCCTGGCGATGGTGCTGGCGCTCCTGCTCTACGCCCTGGTCCGGCCGCTCAACCAGGTCCACCTGGTGGTCGTCGCCGATCTCCTCAATGGCGGGCTCCTGCTCGCGGTCCTGGCACGCGGGGCGGAGCTCCGTCTGAGGCTTGGGCGGCCGGGCTGGTCACTCTTGAGCGTCCTGGCCATCGCCGCCCCTTTCCGCCTGGCGAACCTCGGCTACAGCGAGTTTCAAGGCGACGAAGCCAAGGTGGTGTTGCGCTCCATGGCCGTCCTCCAGGGCGTCCCGGATGCCCTGATCGCCCACCGCAAGCCGCCCGGCGAAGTCTTGCTCAACGCCCTGTTCGCCGGTGGGCTCGACGCGGTCACCGAGTTGACCGGTCGGCTGCCGTTCGCACTGGCTGGTCTGGCCGGCGTGCTCGCCATCTACCACCTGGGCAGGACGCTCTTCGGGCCGCGGGCCGGGCTGATCGCGGCGCTGCTGCTGGCGGTCAACGGCTACTTCGTCGCCTTCGGTCGGATCCTCCAGTACCAAGGCGTCGAGCTGCTGCTCGAGACGTTGGCCCTGCTCTGCCTGTTCCGTTTCGCCCGCGGGTCGAGCTCCGAGCGGGGCTACGCCATCGTCGGGGCATTGCTGATGGCCGGGGCCGGACTGGTGGCGCTGAGCGCCGTCTTCCTCTTGCCGGTCGCCGCGCTGGCGCTCTGGCGGCGGCTGTTCGGCCCGGCCCGGGCACACCGGTGGTCGCTTGCCCTCTGGCTCTGGCCGCTGGCGCTACTGGTCCCGAGCGCCCTCGTGGCCTACGGCTCGACGGGGGCCGTGGCTGGCGAGACGCTGGGGCTCGGCACGGTCTGGAGCTATCTCGGGCCCCGCCTGGGCGAGGACCGGCCGTACTTCAACTTCGAGCGCTTCCTGCTGTCGGTCAACCACTATACCTCGGGGCTCTACCTCCTGGTCGTGGTCGGGCTTGGCGCTCTGCTGGTGCTCGCCGATGCCGTTGGCGGGCCGGTCGGCTCGAGTCGTCGCTCGCTCGGGCGCGGACTGGCGCTGATCTGGCTAATCGGACCGCTCGTCACTCACCTCCTGCTGGTCAGGATCCCGTGGGCCCACTGGCGGGAGATCTTCCCCGCCCTGGCGCTGCTGGTCGGCGCCGCGGCGGTCGGCCTCTACGGCCGGCTCGGCAATCGACAGCTTCGGGGGGCATCGGTGCTGGCCGGCGGGCTCTTCCTGGCCCTGAGCGGGCACTACGTGTACACGGCCTGGCTGCGGCCCTGGCCGGAGTACCAGCTCCTTTACCCGCTCTACCGCCATCCGCTGGATTGGGCCAACGTCAACGCCCCGCGCGGGGGCAGTATCCTCGGCGCGACCCGCCACCACGGCTGGAAGACCGTCGCCGAGCTGATCGAGCAGGGCGTCCTCCCGGCGGACTACGCCAGCACCGATCGGCCCGAGGCCGCCTGGTACCTGAAGCGGGTCCGACGCTGCAACGAAGCGGCGAGCCTGTACATCCGCCCGCCGACTACCGCGCGCGACCGCCGAGCGATCGAGCAAGGCGAGACGCTGCCAGGCTTCGCTTTGCACGGCCGCGTCTACGTCGACGGCCGCCCGACCCTCGCGCTGCTGACGCGGGAGCCCCCATCGGGCGGGCCTCGGGTCTACCAGGACGCGGGGCACGGCCACCGGTTCGACCGCGAGCTGGCCTCCCCCTGGTGGCCGGTCGGCCGCCTCTACCGTCCCAACGTCAACGAAACGGCGGAGTGCCCCCGAGCCGGCTGATTTATACTGACCACTCGGATGCCGGCCTGATCGCGCTAGCGGTGGTAGAGCGTGTCGAAAAGCTGCTCGACGGTCAGCTCGAAGCCGGGCAGCACAGCGTCCAGGTCGATCCGGTCGGTACCACGCAGGATTCGCGGCTCGAGCCCGGGCTGGAATAGCCGCACGGACTTATCGCGCGGGTTGACGAGCAAGGCGATCCTCACACCGTGCTCGACGTACCAGCGGCACTTTTCGATCTGCTCCTTGACGCTCCGGTCAGGAGAGATGATCTCGACCGCGATGTCCGGCGGCTCGCGGAAGACGTTCGCGACCTCTCCATCGGGGGTGAGGGGAACACGCTCCCAGCGGTAGACGGCGATGTCGGGGACCGGCGAGCCGCCATTGTACGTCGCCCGCAGCTCGGTAAACGCCCGCGCCAGCCGCCTGGGCTTGGCGTAGCCATTGAACAGCGCTGTCAGCTCAGCCTCGAGGGTCCCATGCTGCCCTTGGGGTGACACTTTCTGCGTGACCCTCCCATGCCAGTATTCGAGTGGTGGCTCCTGCTCCGGCAGTTGGAGGAACTCTTCCAGAGTCGTCCGTCGCTCGGTAAGCGTCACGCTCGGCCCCCTGCGTCTGTGCCTGGCCGATTATGACAGGGCAGGGGATGGGGAGACCACGGGGAGCTCTCGGCAGGCACGCTACTTCAGGCGATAGACCCTGGCGTAGTCGACGCCGGCGATCGAGACGACGAAGTCGGGTGGGCGGCCGACGAGGGCCTGGGGGGTGAGGCGGCGCTGGCGGGCGTGGATGTAGTCGACGTAGAAGTCGGACTCGGCGAAGAGCTGCTGGTTGCTGAGCTGGCCGGGGCGACTGAAGCTCAGGTTGAGGACTCGGCCGGGGGCGTGGGCCTGGAAGTTGATCCGCAGCGGGTACCAGACGCCGGTCACGAGCTGGTCGGCGTTTGGCTGGCGGTGGAGGTACTCGCCGACGGTGTCGAGGCCCTCGCCCCAGCCGACCGGTAGGACCCGCTCGGCCATCCTGATCCCACCGAAAATGGGGTTGTAGGCCGCTAGTGGGTGGGGCCAGGTGGCCACGATCGGCCAGAGCTGGACCAGGCCGATCAGGAGCAGGCCCAATGGGAGGACCGGCCGTCCGAAGCGATCGGCGACGCGGCGAAGCGCCAGCCACCAGCCCAGCCCGGCCAGCACCCCGAGCACCGGGAACAGGGGCAGCAGATAGCGGTCGATCTTCTTGGGCGAAACTGTCAGGCCCAGCCCGAAGAGCAGGACGTAGAGGAGCAGCGGGCCGACCACCGTCCAGCAGCGGCGGGGCGGACCGAAGAGGACGAGCGCCAGCAGCCCGAGCAGGGTGGCCGGACCGAGCCGCAGGCCGAGCGCGACCGGGTAGAAGAGCAACCCGGGGTCGGCCACTGGCTGGCCGAGAAAGAAGTTGCCCGGGCCGTGGGCACTCCCGCCGGTCTCGCGGATGAAGTCGGCCGCCCGTCGAGCCGTGCCGAGTGGGTCGACCCACATCGCGGGCCAGATCAGGGCGGCCGCGGCGAGCGCCAGCGACCAGACGGCGAGCTTGGCGATCGTCGATCGCCAGCCGCCGGGCCTGCCACGGGCCCGCCAGAGCTCGAGGAGCGCGAGGAGCGGCACGGTCGGGAGCAGGAACAGGGCGGCCCCCTTGGTCAAGAGCGCCAGTCCAGCCAGCAGGCCCGACGCGGCGGCCCAACCCCAGGCGGCCGGCGTCGGCCTGAACGCCAGGAGTGCGCTCAGCAACGAGGCGCCCATCAGCCCGGCCAGCAGCCCGTCCATCCCGACGATCGGCGACATCGCCGACCAGTATGGGTCGAGCGCCAGCAGCAGGCCGGCCAGCACCCCGGGCCCCGGACCGAAGAGTCGGCCCGCCAGCAGGCCGCAGACCGTCGCCAGCAGGGCGCTCAGGAGTGCGAATGGAACGCGGGCAGTCCGTAGGGCCGGCAAGAAGTCCGGGACCTGGCTCACGTGTTGCTCCTCGCGTCCCCGAGTGGCGAAGGCGCGGGCCCGATCCTGACCGAGCGCGAGATCAGTCACCCACATGGTCGTCACCCCGGGATGGCCGATCTGGTAGGTGCCGCGCCACTGGCCGGTCACGAGCGCCACGGCGAACCCGCCGGTCCGCTGGATCCACTGATCCTCGTCCTCCGTCGTGGCCT
>JACCZL010000276.1 GCA_013695975.1 Chloroflexota bacterium | reverse complement strand
GGGAAACCCCGCCCCTACGACGTGAGGTTGGACCCATGCTGACCTACCTGGTGCGCCGCGTGTTGCTCGCCCTGTTCACGGTCTGGGCAATCTCGGTGTTGACGTTCATCATCATCCAGGCCCCGCCAGGTGACTTCGTGGACGCCTATATCTCGAACCTCTCGGCGGGCGGCGGCGCCATCTCGGTGGAGCAGGCCGAACAGCTCCGCCGCGAGTACGCGCTGGACCAGCCGATCTACGCCCAGTATTTCCGCTGGCTGGGCAAGGTCGTCCAGGGCGACTTCGGGATGGCGCTGCTCTGGCAGCGACCGGTGATGGAGGTCATCGGCGACCGCCTGTGGTTGACGATGATCGTCTCGTTCGCGGCCGTCTTGCTGACGTGGTTCCTGGCCTTGCCGATCGGGATCTACTCGGCGGTCAAACAGTACTCGATCGGCGACTACATCTTCACATTCCTCGGCTTTCTCGGGCTGGCGATTCCCAGCTTCATGCTCGGCTTGCTGGCGCTGTACTTTGGCTTCGTCTTCTTCGGGGCGAACGTCGGCGGGCTGTTCGATCCCCAGTACGCCGAAGCTCCCTGGAGCTGGGCGAAATTCGGGGATCTGCTGCAGCATCTGCCGCTGCCGGCGGTCATCCTGGCGGTCGCCGGCATGGCCCAGGCAATTCGGATCATGCGGGCCAACCTGCTCGACGAGCTGCGCAAGCCGTATGTCGTGACAGCTCGAGCCAAGGGCCTGTCCGAGACGCGAGCGATCCTGAAATACCCGGTTCGGGTCGCGCTCAACCCGTTCGCCAGTACGATCGGCTACACGCTGCCGTACGTCGTCTCGGGCAGTATCATCGTCTCGCTGGTGATGGGTTTACCGACGGTCGGCCCGCTCTTGCTCCAGGCGCTGATCGCCCAGGACATGTTCCTGGCCGGAACGATCGTCCTGCTGCTGGGAGTCCTGACCGTGATCGGGACGTTGATTTCCGACCTGATCCTGGTCTGGATCGACCCGCGCATCCGACTCGAGGGCTGATCATGTCGTTGGAGGGCTGATCGTGGCAGACATTCTTCCGCGCTCGAGCGCAGCCAGCGTCACCCCGGATGTCGAAGCCCCGCGGAGTTCGGGGCCGACCGCGCCGGCCGTCACCGTGCCGGGCCCGCTCGCGCCACCCCAGACCCCCGATGAGGGCCTCTTGACGACGGCCGCCGAGGAGCGCGTCTCCGTCGCCAGCCAGGGCCAATTGATGTGGTGGCGATTTCGCAAGCACAAGCTGGCGATGATTGGGGCGGCCACCGTTCTCCTGTTCTATCTGGTCGTCGTCTTCGCCGACTTTCTGGCCTACGCCGATGCCGAGGCCTCCGACGCCCAGCGCGGCCTGATTGCGCCCCAGGAAATTCACTGGTTCGACGAGGGCCGTTTCAGTCCCCACGTCTACGCCCTGACCGGCCAGCGCGACCCGGCCACGTTCAAGCGCGTCTACGCGCCCGATCCTACCCAGAAGATCCCGGTCACCCTGTTCGGCCAGGGCTTCGAGTACAAGCTGCTCGGGATCTTCCCGACGAATCGCCACCTGATCGGCGTCCAGGGCGCCAATGCCGAGGAGTCGCTGTTCCTGCTCGGGACCGACCTCGAGGGCCGCGACATGTGGTCGCGGCTGATGTACGGGACGCGCATCTCGCTGACGATCGGCCTGGTCAGCGTCGCCTTGAGCCTGTTCCTGGGCGTGTTGCTCGGCGGGCTGTCCGGGTTCTATGGCGGGATCATTGACACCGTTACCCAGCGAGTCATCGAGATTTTGCGCTCGATCCCGACCATCCCGCTGTGGATGGGCCTGGCGGCGGCGATGCCGAGGGAATGGACCGTCCTCCAGGTCTACTTCACGATCACGATCATCATCTCGCTGATCGGCTGGACCGAGCTGGCTCGGGTCGTCCGCGGGCGCTTCTTGTCGCTGCGCGAGGAGGACTTCGTGACGGCGGCCGACCTGATCGGCGCGAGCCAGGCGCGGATCATCTTCATCCACATGGTGCCGCTGTTCATGAGCCACATCATCGCCGCGACGACGTTGGCCCTGCCGGCGATGATCATCAGCGAGACGGCACTGAGCTTCCTGGGCCTCGGACTGCGGGCGCCGGCGATCAGTTGGGGGGTCCTGCTCCAGC
>JACCZL010000263.1 GCA_013695975.1 Chloroflexota bacterium | reverse complement strand
GGGGCGCTCCTCTCGCTCCTGACGATCCTGCTCGTCCTCCTCTCGCTGGTCGTCTCCCGACGCATGATCCGCGCGGAGGTCGGTAACCCATGAGCGTCTCCCGCTCGACGCTCCTGACCTACGCCGTGCTGCTGGCTGCCGCGGCCATCACGCTGCTGCCGTTCCTCTGGATCTTCGTGACCTCGCTCAAGTACATCCGCGACGTCAGTACTGGCGCGATGCTCTTCCAGCCGACCTTGAGCAACTACGAGAGCCTCTTCTCCGGGGACTCGCCCTTCCCCCGCTACATGCTCAACAGCCTGATCGTCGCCCTACTCGCGACGACGACGGCGGTCCTGGTGGGCGTGCCGGCCGCCTACAGCCTGACCCGCTTCCGCTGGCCGGCCCTCGTCTCGGGCGGCCTGCTCGGCTGGATCCTGGTGATGCACGCGATCCCGCCAGTCACCCTCAGCGCACCCCTCTTCGTCGTCGTCCGCTCGCTCGGCCTGTACGATCAGCTCGTCGGGCTAGCGCTGATTCACATCCTGCTGGCCGTGCCGATCGTGGTGTGGCTGATGCGCGGCTTCTTCGGCGACCTGCCCCAGGAGGTCGAGGAGGCGGCGCGGGTCGACGGCTGCAGCCGCGTCCAGGTCTTTACCCTGGTCGCCCTCCCCCTCGTCGCGCCCGGCATCGCCGCCGCCGGCATGCTGGCGTTCATGGTGAGCTGGAACGAGTTCCTCTTCGCGGTCACCCTCACCTCGTCGGCCCAGGCCCAGACGATCCCAGTCGGCCTGTCGCTGCAGGTCCAGGAGTACGTCATCCGCTACGGCGAGATGAGCGCCGGCGCCGTCATCGCGACGGTGCCGGCGATCCTGTTCGTCGCCCTCGGCCAGCGGCGCCTCGTCCAGGGCCTCACCTTCGGCGCGGTCAAAGGCTAAGAAACTGTCTGAGCACTCTGCCCATCGCAGAATCGACCGGGTTCTCCCGAGCCGTCTGGTTCCGCATGGGGTAAATCGCAAGCTCAGGTCGCTGGCGACTCTCCTGGGCGGCGGTAACCAATGCCCTTGCCCTTCGCGAGTGCCTCGAGCGTCTCTTCCACGGTCATCAGGACCGTTGTCTCGACCGAGGCGAGGGCGCCGCCTGCCGTGATAGCAAGCACAGCGCCGGCCAGCGAGACGTTGTCAGGCGCCTCGAGGATCGCGTAGCCGTCATATTTGCCGAAGCCATACCAAAAGCCGTGGAGGGCGCCCCCCACCTGTTCGATGTACGCGCGCGCTGCATCGCGGCGATCTTCAGGGTTCTGCATGAGCTTCGACCACGTCGCAGGCGTGTAGCTGAAGCGCATGAGATAGAAAGCCATTGGGGACCTCCCTGATTTGCTCTGCTGTCGGCGGGCCTGACCCGCGGCCGGGGGCCGATCATACGCCGCCACGCGGCTAAAGTCAAGCGTTCGCGGCGAGTCTCCTTCGAGAGGCCGTGCCTTCGAGACGCGCCCCAGTCGGGTAGACCGCCAGTCCGACCAGCGGACTAAATCCCAAGCTGAGAGACGAGGGGCGAGGGATCGGTGAAGTCTCCTCATCCCTCGTCCCTCTGCTTCGAGCGCGCCGTCCCGCGCCACGAGTACACCTGGTCGACCCGCCTGGTCGACCCGCCTCGTCGACCGCCGTGCCGCCGCCGACCCCGACTGGTACTACGTCCGCATCCGCCAGTTGGACGACCAGTCGGCCTGGAGCTCCCCCTTCTGGGTTGGGACGCGGCCGATCATCTGGCCCGGCCGATTACCTCGACAGCCCGGTGGCCGCTCGAGAACCGCGATGGCATCGTCCGCGCGGTCCCTCTTCTTGATCGCCAGGAGGCATTGCCGCGAGTACGCGCGAGGCGCGACAATGGTGACAATGACGACAAAACCTACATTGGAGGCGTCGTGGTTTCACCGCTGAGCGTTCGCCTTCCGAAGCTGACCGCCGAGAAGATCCGCACCATGGCCGGGATCGAGCGCCGCTCGATCCCGGAGATGCTCCGCCTGCTCGCCGAGGAAGGACTCAAGCTCCGTGAGTTCCCGGACCTGATCTTCACCGATGGGCCGACCGGACGACGGGCGACCTTCATCCAGGGCCCGGACCTCTGGGAAGTCCTCGAGCCCTACGTGCTCGCCGACAAGGATTGGCAGGCGCTGAAAGCGAGCTATCCGGACCTCGACGAGGCCCTGCTGCGGACCGCCATCCGCTACTACGAGGCGTACCCGGACGAGGTCGAGGCGCGAATCGCACTCAATCAGGCCGGGTGAGCCTGCGCTTCCTCCTCGACGAAGACCTGAGCTGGCGTGTGGCGGAAGGGCTGCGCGCCCGTGGAGTGGACGCCGTCTCAGTCCATGAGATCGGCCGCGGCAACCGTCGAGTGCCCGACGAAGAGCAGCTCAGCTATGCGACCGAGCAAGGCCGTGTGTTCGTCACCTACAACCGAGCGGACTTCCAGGCGCTCGACGGCCACTGGCGGAGGCAGGGGCGCCAGCACGGCGGCATTCTCTGGTGCCTGGAGCAGACGATCCCACGCCGCGCCTTCGGTGATCTCATCCGCGCACTGGAGGCTGCCGCGCAGGAACACCCCGATCTGGCCGGCCTCTGCCTGCCACTCCAGCGGTCACCCGGTGGTGGATAGACGACCAGCCATGCGCGCCCGCTGGCAGAATGTACAGGGGGGATGCCTGCCGAAGCGCGTAGATTGGCATAATCTGTCACGGTCGTGGGGGGACGTCGGGTTGAGGTCGACCGCCGAGCCGCCGCCCCCGACTGGTACTACGTCCGCGTCCGCCCGTTGGATGACCAGTGGGCCTGGAGCTCTCCCTGCTGGGTTGGGACACGGGCGTTTGCCTGACCCACGGGTGTCGGGAGCACGGTGCGATGGCTGAGGGGCCGGAGTGGCGGTCGTGGGAGTCGCTGGAGGATCATTTCCGGCGGCACGGCGCCGAGGTCGGGGCGCGCGACGAGGCGGAGCGAGAATTACGTGCGGACCTTGCGGGACTCGACCTACCGCAAGTGAGGAGGTCGGCATCATGGTAACCGAGCGACGGGCAGACGACGTGGCCCGACTGCCCGACGAGGAGGAACGCCAGGCAGCGGCCCTGGAGCGGCTATTCACGGAGAAGGGGCTCGGCCGGCACGGGACATTCTGGGAAGTCGGTGAGGGGACGTTCCTGCCGGACGGGACCGAGGATCTCTCGGGATTCGTCGTCGACGAGCGGGGACGAATCTTCTTCTTCTGGACCGGCTGGGACGCCGAGCGGGGCGAAGTCGCGTTCGAGACCTGGAGGCCGGTCGAGCCCGAGCCGGATTGGGAACGGGACCCGGAGCACCGCCGCGCTCGCGCCGCGGTGGGGCTGCCCGAGTGATCGAATTGGCGTGATCTGTCACCATCTTGGAGGACGCTGGGTTGAGGCAGGCGCTCGGGCAGGTCGGGGAGTCCGAA
>JACCZL010000250.1 GCA_013695975.1 Chloroflexota bacterium | reverse complement strand
CAACGCCCACGGCGGCGACCTCGACGGGGCGATCGTGCTGGCTCGGCGGAACATCGTCGCGTTCGAGCGTGACGGCGGCGGGCCGATCGTCGTCAACTCGGCCGGCTGTGGGGCGATGCTCAAGGACTATGCCCACCACTTGCGCGACGATCCCGCCTGGGCGGATCGCGCCAGGGCAGTCAGCGCCCGCGTCGTGGACGTGACCGAGCTGCTGGCGACACGCGAGCTGCCGATGCGCCGCTCGCTCGATCAGCCGGTCACCTATCAGGAGCCCTGTCACCTCGTCCACGCCCAGCGCATCTCGCGACAGCCCCGCGCGCTGCTGAAGTCGATCCCCGGCCTGGAGCTGCGCGAGATGGCCGAGAGCAGCCTCTGCTGCGGGAGCGCCGGCGTCTACAACGTCACCAATCCCCGCGAGTCACGGCAGCTCCAGGAGCGCAAGCTCGACAACGCCCTGAAGACCGGCGCTGAGGTCATCGCCACCGCCAACCCCGGCTGCCTGATCCAGCTCGAGAGCGGACTGGCCGAACGCGGGAGCGACGTGCGGGTCAAGCACATCGTCGAGCTCCTCGACGACGCGACGGCCCCGTGAGGAGCGCCATCGCCGCCGACCTGCGGGCCCTCCTCGCCGAGAGTGAGGTCGTCGACGCACCGGCCGAGCTCCAGACCTATGCCTACGATGCTTCGTTCCTGACCCAGCTCCAGCCACACCCGCCGGACGTAGCCGTGATCGCGCGCTCGACCGACGACGTCCGCCGGGTCGTGCGCTACGCCTTCGAGCGCGATATCCCGATCACCCCACGCGGCGCCGCGACCGGTCAAACCGGCGGCTCGGTCGCCCTCCTCGGCGGCATCGTTCTGTCGCTCAACGCGATGAACCGCATCCTCGAGATCGACGTGCCCAACATGCAGGTCTTCTGCGAGCCGGGCGTTGTCCACGCCAAGCTCAACGAGCGGCTCGCCCAACACAAGCTGATCTTTCCGCCAGACCCTGGCTCGAGCAAGATGGCCACGGTGGGCGGGATGGCCTCGACCAACGCCCACGGGATGCGCGCCGTCAAGTACGGTCCAACCAGCGCGTGGGTCCTCGGCCTGGAGGTCGTGCTGCCGGACGGCGAGCTCATCGAGACGGGATCCGTCGGCTCGCGGGCCAAGCAGTCGTCGGCCGGGCTCGAGCTGACCAAGCTGATCGTCGGCGCTGAGGGGGTCCTCGGGGTCATCACCAGGCTCCGCTTGAAGCTGATGCCGATCCCGCCGGCGCGGGCGATCGTCCTGAGCCTGTTCGACGTGCTCGAAAACGCCGGTCAGGCGGTCCAGGCAGTCTTTCAGGGCGGCATCAGCCCCTCGGCGGTCGAGATCCTCGATGAGCGTTGCATCAAGGCCGTCAACCTGTACCGACCGAACCTGAGCTTGCCCGACGCCCAGGCGCTGATCCTGTTCGAAGCGGACGGCAACCCGCCAGGCGTCCGCTGGGACGCTGAGATGATGAGCGAGCTGGTTCGCCCGTACGCGCGGAGCGTCGAATGGTCGGACGAGCCGACCCGGATCGCGGCCCTCTGGGAGGCGCGCTCGGTCGTCGGCGCGGCGGCCGGAATGCTCCGGCCGGGCTCGAACCGGGCCTACTGCGGCGAGGACCTCTGCGTGCCGGTCGCCCGCATCCCGGAGACGCTTCGGGCCATCCAGGACATCAGCGCCAGGCACGGCATCCCGATTGCCACCTACGGACACATCGGGGGCGGCGGTCTTCACCCCGGCCACCTGATCGACGGCCGGAATCCGGACGAGGTTCGACGCGTCCTGCAGGTGGCCGACGAGATCCACGAGCTCGCGCTGCGGATGGGCGGGAC
The DNA here is from genome assembly GCA_013695975.1 of Chloroflexota bacterium. Taxonomy (GTDB): domain Bacteria; phylum Chloroflexota; class UBA6077; order UBA6077; family JACCZL01; genus JACCZL01. Next base: position 637 of record JACCZL010000250.1, on the reverse strand, counting down.
GACGACCGGCGAGCACGGTGTTGGAGCCACCCGGGCGCCCTTCATGGCCCGCGAGCACGGACCGGCCCTCGAGGTCATGCGACGCATCAAGCGGGCGCTCGACCCGAAAGGGATCATGAACCCGGCCAAGATCTTCCCGAGCGACCTGCCGGTCGAACAGGTGCCGCGGGGCTCGGAGGGCCCGGTCGGGATGCCAGCCAATGCTGAAGTCGACTACGGCTGATCGGGGTCCGATCGATGGGCGCCCAGGCATCCCGATTCCTGTACTGGGCGCAAGCCGGGTCGCTATACTGCCCCTGCACTCGGCATCGTCGAGCTACGTAGCGAGGAGGCTACCGATGAACGCCAAGAAAATCCGACTGGCGGCCCTGTTGGCCGCGTTCACGATGCTCGGCACGGCGTGTCAGCCGAGCGCTGGGGGATCGGCCGCCAAGCCGGCCACCAAGTATCCGGAGAAGCAGATCACCCTCATCAACGCCTATTCCCCCGGCGGCGGCACCGACATCCTGTTCCGCAACATCGACGTCGTCTCCCAGAAGCTCAAGGCCTTCACGCAGTCGTTCGTGATCGAGACCAAGACCGGTGGCAACGGCACGGTCGGCAAGGCGGCCGGGGTGAACGCCCGCAATGATGGCTG
>JACCZL010000093.1 GCA_013695975.1 Chloroflexota bacterium | reverse complement strand
GAGCTACCTTGCCCGCCCGACCGCCGCGGTCTTCGTGCCGGCTCTGGCGCTGGGGGCGCTGGTCGCTGCGCGGCGTCGGCGTGAGGCGCTCGTCAAGATCGCGGCGCTGGGGATGGGCGCGGCGCTGTTCGCCGTGCCGATGGCCCTCTACAGCATGGCAACGCGCGGCTCGCCCTCGTATTCCGGTCAGAGCTACCTGTACGCCGTCCTCAAGACCTCAGATGTCCAGCGGAACGGCTACAGCGTCCCGCTGAGCTCTCCGATCGAGTTCGTCAGCCAGAACGGTCCCGCCGTAGCGCAAGCGATAGTCGAGAACGTCGCCGACTACGCTCGGCTGCTGTTCCTCGACCGCGAGTGGCTGCTGCTGCTCGTGCCAGGGTTAGCGCTGGCGCTCGTCGCGTTCGCACGCGGTCGTTATCCACGCCCGGCGGCTCCGATGCTCCTGCTGGCGAGCGCCAATTTTGCGATCTACGCCCTCACCTGGGCGGCCTACTCGGAGCGCTATCAGCTCTTGACGCTGCTGCTGCTGCTCCCGTTCGCGGTCGACGGGCTGGACCGGCTCGGGCTTGGCAGGCTGGCGCTGCCGGCCTGGCCCCCCTTCACCGCGCTCCACGCCGCCGTGCTCGTCGTCACACTGACGTGGTCGGCCAGCTTCGTCAGGGAATACGGCGGCGAGCTCCGCTACCGCGACGAGCCGGTGCGGGCACGGACCGACCGCGGGATCCGCTGGACCGGCCCGCCGCGCTGGGTCCAGGACAACGAGCTTTCGCGGATGGTCGACTGGATCAACGCCCGGACCGACCGTGACGACGTTCTGGCGCACGGCCAGCCCTGGCCGTTGACGTTCTTCACCAATCGGCCGGCGACGCTCCTTCCGCTCAAGCTCAGTCCGGAGCGACTCCGAAGCTTCCTGATCGAGTACCGCGTCGCCTGGGCCCTGCTGGACAGCCGCGACGTCGATCGACGGGGCTACCTTCCGACTCTGGAGGGTCTGTCTGCCGAGGGTGTTCGGATGACGACGGTCGGCAGCCATCGGATTTTCGACGCGCGAGCGCTGTGGCGGTAGCGTCCCAGTGTCCGGACCGAGGGACGCTCCCTCACGGTCGCGGTTCGGAAGCGGGCGTGAGGACCACGCGGGCATCGACCGCGAGAATTCGGTCGGGATAGGCGATGACGGGGTTCAGGTCGAGCTCCGCGACGTCCGGGGCGGCGAGCATCAGCGCGGACAGTCCGAGCAGGGCTTGCTCGATCGCGGCGCGATTGACGGCGGGGCGACCGCGAAAGCCCGCGAGGAGACGGGCGGCTCGGATCTCTCCGACCATCTCGGCGGCATCGACGGGGTGGAGTGGGGCGACCCGCAGCGCAACGTCCTCGTACACTTCGACGAGGACGCCGCCGAGGCCGAAGCTGATGACGGGTCCGAACTGGGCGTCGCGGTACGCGCCGAGTAGCAGCTCGAGTCCCGCGGGCGCCATCGGCTGCACCGCCACGCCTTCGAAGTGGGTCGGCGAGGCCGCGCGCTCGGCTGCCTGCCTCAGCTCCTCGAACGCCCGCGCGACGGCCTGCCCGTCAGCCAGTCCGAGCCTGACCCCGCCGATGTCGCTTTTGTGCACCACGTCCGGCGAGGCGAGCTTGAGGACGGCGGGGAAGCCGAGCTCGTGGGCGATGGAGCTCGCCTCGTCGGCCGAGCGCGCCAATCGCGTCGGCACCACCGCTATGCCCGCCGCCGCCACGAGCCGTTTCGACTCGATCTCGCCGAGAACTCCGCGCTGGGCTGCGCGGGCGTCACGAATAAGGCTCCCGATCACGAGCAGCTCTCCCATCGCCGGTTGAGGATATGGCGCACTCGCCGTCTCCTCGTTATGTGGCGTATACTGTCTGCGAAGTCAAGGATGCGAATTCGAGGAGTCCCGCGTGCCTAATACCGCTTCCGCTGCCAAGATGATGCGCGTCGCCGAGCGGCGGCGGCTCCGCAATCGTTCGATCAAGACGTCGGTGAAGACGTTCATCAAGAAGGCCGAGGCGGGCATCGCCACGGGCGCGAGCGATGTCGAAGCGCTCCTGGTGACGGCAGTGCGGTCGCTCGACAAGGCGGCGACCAAGGGCATCCTGCATCGCCGAAACGCGGCTCGCCGGAAGTCGCGGCTGATGAAGAAGCTCAACGCCGCTGCCGTGGCGACCGTCCAGAAGGCCGAGGCGGCTCCGAAGCGCCGCGCCGCGCGTTCGACCGGAACAGCCCGAACGACGACTCGTACCCGAGCCACGAAGAAGTCCTGAGGGGCGCACGGGCCGCGCATTCGCCTCGAACGCGGACGCGACGGCGTTCAGTTGGCGTCGGGCAGCCTCACCCGGGCGCCGTTTCGGGGTAGCTCGAGCGGCGGCGGCGCACCGCTCGGGCGGGCGATCCCGAGCGTCTGGACGACGGCCTCGCGCGGTCGCGGGTGGTCTAGCTCGACCATGAAGATCCGCTGCCAGCGTCCGAGCACGAGGCGCCCGTCGCGGATCGGCACCGACTGACTGGCGCCGAGTACGAGCTGCAGACAGTGGGCGTGGCCGTTGGGGCTCTCGTCCGGGGTCATGTTGACGGTTCGGACGGAGAAGTCGTTGTGACGGTAGGCGGCGGCGCAGGGGGCGACTCGCTCCAGAAACGCGGCCATGTCTTCGAGGAGGAGCGGCTCGAGCTCGTTGACCGTGATCGCGGCCGTCGTGTGACGCGAGAACACGACCGCGAGTCCGTCGACGACACCGGAGCGCGCCACTACACCTTCGACGTCCTCGGTGAGATCGATGAACTCTGGCGACGCGGAGCTGTGACGATAGATCGACTCCGACCAGCAGCCGAAGCCCACTCGCGGCTCTGCCGCCGGCACGGTGCGAGGGTTCACCACCATGGTCAGGAGTGCTCCTGTGGAGGATCGAACGGGGAAGATCCCATTCGGGATGGCCAGGGGATGGCCGTCGGGGGCGCTGAGGAAGGCGCGCCTGGAATAAGAGGTCGTGGTGGCCTCATAGTGATGCTAGCATAGTTGGGCTGGACTAGACTGGTCTATGCACGCGTGAAACGCCCCTCTGGAGGGTTGGGACGCACGACCGGTCCGTCGCGCCGCCATGGGTTTGCCGCGACAGAACAGGGGCGGGCCAGGAAGGCCCGCCCCTGTCGCTGCCTGGCGGACGCTGCCTCAGCCTCCGGCCCGCTCGATCGCGGCCTGGAGCGCCCGCCGGGTAAAGACGCGCGCCAGGTGGGCTCGGTATTCGGCCGAGGCGTGAATGTCGTCGTTGCAGTCGATGCCGTCGGGCGCCTTCTCGGCGGCCTGCGCGATCCCGTCGGCGCCCTTGCCCTGAAGGGCCTGCTCGACGCCCTCGGCGCGGTAGGCCTTTGGTCCGACCCCGGTCACGCCGACTCGAATTTGCTGAACCACGCCGCCATCGCCCATCGTCACGACCGCGGCGACGCCGGTGAGGGCGTAGTGGGAGGCGGGGTGCTCGAACTTCTGGTAGGACGTGCCGGTCTTCGGCGGGAGCGAGGGCAAGCGGACCTGGGTGACGATCTCGTTCTCCTCGAGCGCGGTCGTCAGGATGTCGACGAAGAACTCGGATGCCTTGATCGTTCGCTCGCCGTTCGGCCCGCGCGCAACAATCTCGCCGTCGAGGGCCAGGAACACCCCCGGCAGGTCACCGGCCGGGTCGGCGTGGGCGAGGCTACCGCCGAGGGTGCCCCGGTTGCGGACCTGGAGGTCGCCGACCATGTGGGCCGCTTCGGAGAGCATCGGCAACGCCCGCTGGACCTCCGGCGAGGCAGCGATCTGGGCGTGGGTGACCATCGCGCCGATGCTGATGCCGTTCTGATCGACCTTGATCTCAGTGAGGCCCGGTACGTTGCGCAGGTCGATCAGCGTGGCTGGCTGGGCCAGGCGCAGCTTCATCATCGGCAGCAGGCTGTGGCCGCCGGCGAGGATCTTGGCCTCACCGCCGCTCTCGGAGAGGAGCTTGAGCGCTTCGTCCAGGCTGGACGGAGCGACGTAGTCGAACTTGGCTGGGTACATCGTCTAGTTACCTCCCGTTTCCGGCGTGCAGGGCGCGCCACACGCGCTCGGCGCGGAGCGGCATGTCGATGTGTTTGACGCCGAGGGCGTCGCAGACGGCGTTCACGATGGCCGGCGTGCTCCCGATCGTGGCGGCTTCGCCGATCCCCTTGACGCCGAGCAGGTTGACCGGCGAGGGGGTCTCGGTCCGCGACAGCTCGAACATCGGGAAATCGCCGGCCTTCGGGATCGCGTAGTCGTTCAGGGTACCGGTGATGAGCTGCCCGCTTTCGTCGTAGACGACTTCCTCGAAGAGGGCCTGAGCGATGCCGTGAGCCAACCCGCCGTGGAGCTGCCCATCGACGATCATCGGGTTGATCACCCGCCCGCAATCGTCAACCCCGACGTAGCG
>JACCZL010000089.1 GCA_013695975.1 Chloroflexota bacterium | reverse complement strand
GCCCCTACACGAGGCCCGAGTGTCAAGCTCAACTGGGCCAGTTTGAACCATGCCTTACGGGTGAAGAACTCGCCGCCTTGCTGGCCCTCGCTCATCGCAAAGGCCCCCAGGAAGTACTCGTAGAGCTTCCCGACGGCGTCACCCTCGATGTCCGCCGAGATCGCCCCGAGCAGTTTCAGCAGCTCCACCAGCGTGCTGTTCTCCAGCCGGCTGTACGACCTGGGCAGGATGTCGCGCAGCTCTTCGTTCTCGTCCTCGATGGCCCGCATCGCGTCGTTGATCGCCCGCCCGATGTCCGCGCCCTCCGGCAAGTCGAGCAGCTTGGCGAAGCGCGCCGACTCCGGCACGTACATCACACCCCGGGCCTGATAGTCGGTCTTGGCGATCCTCCGCCGCCCGGTGCCGCCGCCCGCCGCCATCTCCTGCTCGGCCCGGGCGAACTTGTGATCGGCGTAGCGCAGGAAGATCAGCCCCAGCACTGGGACCGAATACTCCGACGACTTCAGCTTCGAGTTCGCCCGCGGCTCGTCGGCCGCCGCCCAGAGCCGTCGCTCGATCGTCGCACCCTCGTTCGCCCCCGGGCCGGTCTTCGCACCGCGGGCGCGGCCACCCCGCGGGGACCGTCGGGGCGGGCGGGGCCAACCACTCGTCCTCGGGAGTCACCCGTCCATCGGCGACGCGGCATCCCCCGCGCTCACTCGCTGCCGCCCGCGCTGCAGGTCAGCCAGCAGCCTCGCCCCCTTGTCCGGATCCACATTGACAATCTTCGGCATCCCCTCCCCCACGCTTCTCCGCGCCGCGGATAGGCTCGAACGGAATAATAGACGCCTCGGTCGGCCGAAGGCGGCCACCTGTGACGAGAACGAGAGCGGCAGTCCCTTCAACCGAACAGGTGTGCGGCGTATCATCAATCTGCGAGGACGGGGCTGTAGGGGCGGGGCTTGGTCCGCCCTGCCCTCGCGGAGGATGCCGGTGGTCGTCGTGGATTCGGAGTCGGTGCAGGCGCGGGTCGAGGAGCTGCGGCGGCGAATTGACCACCACAACTACCGCTACCACGTCCTGGACGATCCGGAGGTCTCGGACGGCGAGTACGACGCCTTGATGCAGGAGCTTCGGAGGCTGGAGGCCGAGCACCCGGAGCTTCAGAGCCCCGACTCGCCGACCCAGCGGGTCGGGGCCGGGCCGCTCGAAGCGTTCGGCACGGTCGAGCACATCGTCCCGATGCTCAGCCTGAGCAACGCCTTTTCCGAGCAGGACCTGCGGGACTGGTACGGCCGGATCAGCGGACCCCGTTTCCTCGGCCGCGACGTGACCGGCTTCGTCCTCGAGCCGAAGATCGACGGACTGGCCGTCTCGCTGACCTATCGGCAGGGCCGCCTGACGGTCGGGGCGACGCGCGGCAACGGGATCGTCGGCGAGGACGTGACCGCCAACATCCGCACGATCCGCGGCGTCCCCTTGATTCTGGCCGATAATCCCCCCGAGCTGATCGAGGTCCGCGGCGAGGTCTACCTCTCGCGCAAGGCCTTCGCCCGGATCAACGAGGAGCGGATGGCGGCCGGCTTGCCGCTCTTCGCCAACCCCCGCAACTGCGCGGCCGGCTCGCTCCGTCAGTTGGACCCACAGATCACGGCGAGTCGCCCGCTCAGCATCTTCGTTTACGCCCTCGGCCAGGTCTCCGAGCGCCCGCCGCGCAGCCACTGGGAGGCCCTCGAGCGCTTCCGCGAGCTAGGCTTCCGGACCAACCCCTACAACCGTCGCTGTGAGACCATCGACGAGGTGGCCGAGCAGTGCACGGCCTGGGAGGCGCGTCGCGAGACGCTCGAGTACGAGATCGACGGCGTGGTCGTCAAGCTCGACGACCTCGACGTCCAGCAGGAGCTGGGGGCGGTCGGCCGCGAGCCGCGTTGGGCGACGGCCTACAAGTTCCCGCCGACCCAGGCGACGACCAGGCTCCTCGACATCGACATCAACGTCGGGCGGACCGGCAGCCTCAACCCGTTCGCGATCCTCGAGCCGGTCCAGATCAGCGGTGTGACCGTCAAGCTGGCAACCCTCCACAACGACGAGGACATCCGCCGCAAAGACCTCCGCGTCGGCGACACGGTTCTGGTCCAGCGGGCCGGCGAGGTCATCCCCCAGGTGATCGGCCCGATCCTGAGCAAGCGACCGCCTGACGCGGCGCCCTACCAGCTCCCGGAGCAGTGCCCCGTCTGCGGCTCGCCGGTCGTCAAGCCGGAGGGCGAGACGATGGCCCGCTGCACCGGTCGGCTGGTCTGCCCGGCCCAGCGCTGGGAGCTACTCAAGCACTTCGTCTCGCGCGGGGCGATGGACATCGACGGGCTCGGCGAGAAGCTGCTCGCCGCGCTCATGAAAGCCGAGCTGGTGAAAGACCCGGCCGACCTCTACGACCTGAAGAAGACCGACCTGCTCCCGTTGGAACGGATGGCCGACAAGAGCGCCCAGAACGTGCTCGACGCGATCGAGGCCAGCAAGCAGCGCCCGCTGAGTCGGCTGATCTTCGCCCTCGGCATCCGCCACGTCGGCGACCAGGTAGCCGGTCTGCTGGCCGACCACTTCGGAAGCCTCGACAGGCTGATGCAGGCGACGAAGGAGGACGTCGTTGCCATCGAGGGCGTCGGCCCGAAGATCGCCGAGGCGATCGTCGAGTACTTCGCGGACGACGCCAGCCGTCGGGTGATCGAGCGGTTGCGCGCCGCCGGCCTCCGATTCGAGCAGGAGCAGGTGGCCCCGGCCCACGACGGGCCGCTATCCGGCAAGACGTTCGTCGTGACCGGTCGCCTCGACCGATCGAGCCGCTCGGAGATCGAGTCCCGCATCAAGCGCCTCGGCGGCGCCGTCACCAGCAGCGTGACGAAGAAAACCAGCTACCTGGTCG
>JACCZL010000056.1 GCA_013695975.1 Chloroflexota bacterium | reverse complement strand
ATCACGAGGCGGTCGTAGGCGAGGGCCGACGGCGCGTGCGACTGCGGGTGCTCGGTCTCGACGAGCCGCCGCTCGAGGTCGATCCGTCGGACGACCCCCTCGCGGAACTCGGTCCGCTTCAGGCTGGCCCGGACCGGGTTGACGATGTGGCTCGGCTCGATCCCGCCGCCGGCGACTTCCGAGAGCATCGGGGTAAACAGCGAGTAATTCTCGCGGTTGACCAGTGTGATCGCGACGTCGGGCCGCCCGGCGAGCAGCTTCTCGAGGTGGAGCGCCGTGTTCAGCCCGGCGAAGCCCCCGCCGAGGATCAGGACGCGCTGCTTGGCGACGGTCTCCATGACTCCAAGGTCCTCCACTCTCGCGCTGGGGCCCGCCCGCGCCAATGCGTGCTTCGTCCAGCTTGCCACCCGTCCATTACAGGCAGGTGACGGAACGGGCAGGCCGGTGAACGACATCCACCCGCCGCGGCTCCAGGCGAGTGGCTAGGCTGCCACCCGGGCTGCGACGTGCTCCTCGGTCGCGGCCAGCGTGTACCGGACGTGGCTGGCACGACAGGCGGCGTACCAAGACGAAGTTCAGCAGATCCAGCGGGACCGGCCGAGCCTTGCCGGGCTGGTTCGCCTCGCAACGTGCGGCCTCGGCTCCTGCGATGGAGCGCCTCACGACGCGCGGCGCCCCAGGACCGTAAGCGCGCGGAGCGGGAAGACCAGGACCGATCGCAGGAGCGGCTGACCGTTTGACCGTTCCGCTCGCGGGCGGTACCATGCCCGCGGGAGGGTGTCCATGCTCGACCTGCTCATTACGGGTGGCCGGATCGTCGACGGCAGCGGGAGCGCCGGCTACTACGGCGCGGTCGGGGTCGAGGGCGAGACGGTCCGAATCCTCCGGGGCGACACGGCCTCGGTCGAGGCAGCGCGGACCATCGACGCGACCGACCACGTCGTCTGTCCCGGCTTCATCGACGTCCACGCCCACTCCGGATTGGTCATTCTGGCCGAGCCGCGCCACGAGCCGAAGGTGCGCCAGGGCGTCACGACCGAGCTGGTCGGGGTCGACGGCAACTCCTACGCCCCCTACCGCTCGCACGAGGACTTTCTCCGCTTCGTCGAGCTGAACTCGGGGCTAGACGGCAATCCGCCGCTGCCGGGGCGCTGGTCGACGGTGGCCGAATACCTCCAGATGTTCGATCGTAAGGTCGCCGTCAACGTCGCCTACATCATCGGCAACTCGCCGCTGCGGATCGCGACGGTCGGCTGGCACGATCGGCCGCCGACCGCCGCCGAGCTGGCCGACATGAAGGCCCTGCTCCGCGAGGGGATGGAGGAGGGGGCGTTTGGCCTATCGACCGGGCTCGACTACCCGCCCGGCAACTACGCCGACACCGACGAGCTGGTCGAGCTATCCGAGGTCGCCGCGGGGCTGGGCGGGATCTACCACACCCACGTCCGCTACCGGCTCGGCGACGGGTTCCTGGACCCTTTCAGGGAGGCGATCGAGATCGGACGGCGGAGCGGGATCCCCGCCCACATCACCCACCTCTACCAGCGGGCCAACGCCAGGGGTGGGGCCAGCCGCCTGCTGGGGCTGGTCGAGGACGCCCGCGAGGAGGGGCTCGACGTCACCTTCGACAGCTACCCCTACATCTACAGCGGGACCCGCCTCCTGATCCTCTTCCCCAACTGGGCCCACGACGGCGGCCCGGAAAAGGTGCGCGAGGTGCTGGCCTCGCCGGAGGGCCGCGAGCGCCTGCGGCGGGAGGTCCATCCGCGGGGGATCTCCTGGCAGGACATGTGGCTGACCTACTTCAAGCGCCCCCACAACCAGCAGTATGAGGGACGATCGCCGGCCGAGGTGGCCACGATGATGGGCAAGTCGGTCGTCGACGCGATGTGCGACCTGCTCCTGGACGAGGACCTCCAGACCTCGTTCGTGACGGCCGGCGGCAACGGCAACACCCTGCCCAAGTTCGTGGCCCACCCGCTCTCGATGGTCGGCAGCGACGCCGTCCTGCTGGGCGACTACCCGAGCCCGCGGACCTACGGCTGCTTTCCGGTCATCCTGGCCGAGTTCGTCCGCGAGGAAAAGTTCCTCTCGCTGCCGGAGGCGATCCGCAAGATGACCGCCTACCCGGCCCAGCGGCTGGGGATTCCGGACCGTGGCCTGCTCCGCGACGGGATGAAGGCCGACATCACCGTCTTCCATCCCGGCAACGTCAAGGCGCCGGCCACCCGCCAGGAGCCCAAGCAGTTTCCGATCGGGATCGAGTACGTAATCGTCAACGGCCAGGTCGTCGTCGACCGGGGGGAGCACACCGGCGTCCTCGCCGGACGGGCGCTGCGGCGAGGCCGGACGGGATGAAGGGTGCGCCCCGGGATAAAAAATCCCTGGTCGGGCGGCGCGGCGCGGGGTATCCTTATTGGTAGCACGATAGGGCAGGGATCGGCGTGTCGGAGCTGGAGCGGGACCTACGGGAGGCCCTCGAACGGGCCCAGGCCGATGACCTCGGGGTGCCACGGGCGCGCCACTACCGCGAGCCCGAGCCGTTGCCAGATGGGCCGAGCTGGGGACCGCTGAGCTTCGTCCAGCCGGCGACGCCCTGGCACCTGCTCGGCGTCGGGGCGTTGATCTTCGTGATCGGGCGACTCCTCGGGCGCGCCGCGCTGGCCGAGCCGCTCGTGCTGCTGGGCGGGCTGCTGGCCGCCATCGCGATCCTGTCACTGCTGTTCCTGCCGCGAGCCCGGCCCAAGCGCTGGCGCGGGCGGCTGATCACCCTGGACGAGTCCTGGCGGGCACAGCTCTATCGGCGGATCTACAAACGCTGACGTTGGCGCGGCGTGCTGACGCCTCGACGGACACGGCATGACGCGCCCCGACGCAAGAATCGGCGGATCGATCCTCGAGCTGATCGTCGGACGAAAGTTCGAGGATCGTTAACCGCCTGCATCAGCTCCGTTAACCTCCTCTTGATCGGGTCCTGCTAGAGTCGTCATGGCGGACTTCCCGTTTTGCCCTGTTTTGGGCGAAGGGAGGCGATATGACCGATCGGCGACTGGGAGCCGGGGGCACGCTCCACGGGCATCGGCACGGCGGAGGAAAGCGCACCTGCCTGGTCGAGACGGC
>JACCZL010001037.1 GCA_013695975.1 Chloroflexota bacterium | reverse complement strand
GGCAGCGACTGCCGCCAAGCCCGCTGTCGCGGCGAAGCCCAGTGCGCCCGCGAAACCCGGCGCACCGGCGGCAGCGCCGCCCAAGCCACCGGAGCCGGACCCCGACGAGCTGCCCGCGCTGGAGGAGATTGCACCGGACCTGACCTGGGAGCGGAGGCACGGTTACGTCGAGGTGAAAATTCCCCGCGAGAAGCTCCTGCCGATGGCTCAGCGCCTCAAGACGCTCGGGTATGACTATCTGTCGGCGATCACGGGTGTCGACTGGCGCGACCGGCTGGAGATGCTCTACCACCTGTACAGTTATGACTACGTGGCCCATCCGGGCTGCATCGTCCTGCGTGTCGATCTACCGCCGGAGCCGAATCCGATCTGTCCCTCGCTCACCCCAATCTGGTGGGGGGCCGAGTTCCAGGAGCGTGAGGTCTACGACCTGATGGGTGTCGTCTTCGTCGGGCACCCCGATCTCCGCCGCATCCTGACCGAGGACAACTTCCCGGGCCACCCGCTCCGCAAGGACTGGACGTTCGACTACGAGTACGTCCTCGTGCGCCACCTTCGGCACGGCGCCGAGGGCCAGGCCGGGCCGCCGAACGGCGAGGAGGGCTATCGACGTGTTTGAAGGGGCCGCGGTCGAGATCGACGAGGGGCTCGGCGATCCCAGCGAGATGACCCTCAACATGGGGCCCCAACACCCGTCGACGCACGGGGTGTTCAGGCTCATCCTTCAGCTCGACGGCGAGACGGTCGTCGGGGTACGTCCGGTGATGGGCTATCTCCACCGCTCGACCGAGAAGCTGGGAGAGGCCCGGACCTACGTCATGGGGGTCGTGCTGACCGATCGCTTGGACTACCTGGCCCCGATGTCCAACAACTGGGCCTATGCCCTGGCCGTCGAGAAGCTGGCCAACCTCGAGGTGCCGGAGCGGGCCGAGTACATCCGCGTGATCGTGACCGAGCTGAATCGGATCGCGAGTCATCAGGTCGCGATCGGGACGTTTGGCGCCGATGTCGGGACCTGGTTTACCCCGCTGGTCTACGCCTTCCGCGAGCGTGAGGAGATCCTGGACCTGTTCGGACTCTGCGCCGGCGTCAGGATGAACCCCAGCTACATTCGCTTTGGCGGCGTCGCCCGCGACCTGACCCCCGAGTTTCTCGAGAAGGCGCGGCGGTTCATCGACAAGATGCCTGGCAAGATCGACGAGTACGAGTCGCTGTTGACCAGGAACGAGATCTTCCTGGGTCGGACCAAGAACATCGGCATGCTCCCGCCGGAGCTTGCCAAAGAGTACAGCGTCACCGGGCCGATCGCCCGAGCCAGCGGCATCGGCTACGATGTCCGCCGCGCCGAACCGTATGGGGTCTACGACCGCTTCGACTGGGAGGCGCCGATTCAGTACAACGGCGACGCCTATGACCGTTACCTGGTCCGGATCGCCGAGATGCGTGAGAGCGTCAAGATCGTCCGCCAGGCGCTTCGCGACCTTCCGGACGGCGAGTTCCGCGGACGGCAGCCCAAGACCCTGCGCCCGCCGAAGGGTGAGGCCTACGCTCGGATCGAGTCTCCAAAGGGTGAGCTAGGGTTTTACCTGATCAGCGACGGGTCGACCTCGCCATACCGCTTCAAGGTCCGCGCCCCCAGCTTCATCAATCTCACCGTCCTGTCTCAGCTCACGATCGGCCACAAGATCGCCGACGCGGTCGTCATTCTCGGGAGCTTCGACATCGTGATGGGTGAAGTCGACCGATGAGGTTTTTCTACGACCCGCTCGGCGTGATCCGCGACGGGCTGCATGGCCTGCTGGTCACCGTGCTGCCGCTCTGGCTGGCCGATGCGATCCTAGCGCTCCTGGGCGTCGTGCTGGTCGTCGCCCTGGTGCCGGCCCTGGTGGTGACGGCGGTTTATCTCGAGCGGCGGATCATCGCCAAGATGCAGGACCGCATCGGACCGAACCGGGTCGGGCCGTTTGGGCTGCTCCAGCCGATTGCCGACGTGCTGAAGCTGCTCTCGAAGGAAGACCTGATCCCGGCCCGGGCCGATCGTCCGCTCTTCATCCTTTCCCCGATCCTGGTGGTCGGGGCGTCGCTGATGGTGTGGGCGACGATTCCCTGGGCGCCGGGCCTGGCGCCGACCGACCTCGATGTCGGCGTGCTCTTCATCATCGCGATGGCCGGACTGCCCGGGATCGGCATCATCATGGCCGGCTGGGCGTCGTACAACAAATACTCGCTGCTGGGGGGGATGCGCGCCGTCGCGCAGCTTGTCAGCTACGAGATCCCCGGCATCCTCGGGGCGCTGGTTCCGGTGATGCTGGCCGGCTCGATGTCATTGCAGGAGATCGTCCGCGCACAGGAGAGTCTCTGGTTCGTCTTTACGCCGTGGGGGTTCGTGGCCTTTTTGCTCTTCATCATCTCAGGCGTGGCCGAGTCGAACCGAACCCCGTTCGATCTGATCGAGGCCGAGTCGGAGCTCGCGGCGGGCTTCCACACCGAGTACAGTGGGATGCGCTTCGCGCTCTTCTTCCTGGCCGAGTACGCGAACATGTTCGCCATCTCGGGCGTGGGCAGCATCCTGTTCTTGGGCGGCTGGACGTTCCCGCTGGATTTTCTGCCGATCCCGCCGTTCGTCTGGTTTATTGCCAAGATGTATCTGCTCGTGTTCGTCTTCATCTGGATCCGCGGGACGCTCCCACGCCTGCGCTACGACCAGCTCATGCACTTTGCGTGGAAGCGGCTGCTACCGCTCGGGCTGCTCAACGTCGGGGTCACCGGCGTGTGGCTCGGCGTGGTGCGACCGCTGTTTGTGAGGTAGGCCGATGCTCGGACTTGGTGTTGCCCGAGGCATGCTGACGACGCTGCGGCACTTCTTGTCGTTCAACAACGTCGTGACCGTCCAGTATCCAGAGCAGAAGGTCGAGCTGCCACCGTGGACCCGGGGGCGACCGCGGCTGATCTACGAGGTCGATACGGGCGATCTGCGCTGCACGGCCTGCGGGGCTTGCGCCCTGGCCTGCCCGGTCGACGTGATCAAGATCGAGCAGCACCCCAGTCCGGTCAAGGGCAAGGTGCTCGACCGCTTCGACCTCGACATGGGCGGCTGCATCGAGTGCGCCCTGTGCGTCGAGGCCTGCCCGTTCCGAGCGATCGTGATGGCGCCGGATTTCGAGTTCGGGACCTACAATCGCGAGCGCGACCTCGTGTTCAACATGCACGAGCTTCGCATCGCCGGCACTCCCGAAGTCGACGCGGCGATGGAGTTTATTCAGGGCGTGAAGCGGGGCCTGGCCGGCCAGCAAGGCGGCGCGGGTGGCGCGCCGGCCGCGGTTGGCGCCAAGCCGGCTCCTGCCGCGAAGCCCGCGGCAGCCGG
>JACCZL010001036.1 GCA_013695975.1 Chloroflexota bacterium | reverse complement strand
TTGCCCCTCGGATACCCGATTCGTCAGCCGTGGAGGCCTCCCTCGGGGCGGCAGGCAGCCGCGCCCCTACGATCCCCGATACACGGCTGCTGGCTGGCTCCAGAAGGCGGCGACGCCGTGGAGCATGGCGGCGTGGTTTTTCTCCTGGATGCTGGCGTGGGCCGAGCCCGGTCGAAGGATAAACTGCTTGTCGGCGCTGGGCAGCCGCTTGAAGAACTCGAGCAGGTCGTCGAGCCCAGCGATCCCGTCGTACTCGCCGCGGGTCACCAGCACCGCGCAGTCGATCTGCTCGGGATCGACCAGCGGCAGGTTCTGGCACATGTCGACGTAGGTCCCGTTCGGGATCGAGTCGTCCAGGGCGACGATCGCGTCGGCGAAGGCGTCGATCACAACGTCCTCGGCCGTACCCGGATGGTCGCGATTGAAGATGCTCTGGACGAAGCCGCGATCGATCGGTCGACGGTTGCTGGCCAGGAACTCGGGCAGCCGCTTCCGGCGCTGCTCGAGCGTCGGGCTCCCTGCGCCGGTCCAGACAAAGGCGTCCAGCGCCAGCCGCGACACGAGGCCAGGGTTGCGCTGGGCGAACAGCGCCGCCCGCAGCGCCCCCGAGGAGACGCCATAGCACAGCAGCGACGCCGCCCCGCGGGCCTCGCGGATGTAGTCGGCCGCCGCCCGGCAGTCGTCGGCTCCGTCCGCGATCGGGAAGTTCGAGTCGCGGTCCTTATCGGAGCGGCCGTAGCCCTCACAATCGACGCACCAGACGTCGTAGCCCCGCCTGGCGAAGCAATCCATGACCGAATACTCGTCGCCCCGCCCCGGCACCTGCAAGTCAAACGTCGGCGTCGAGGCCATCGACGACCCGTGTACCAGCAGCACCGTCCCGGCGAACCGCCCCTCTCGCGACGGCAGGTACTTCTCCCAAAGGAACAGCCGCACCGCCCCGCTCGGATGCCCCTTCGTCGCCCAGTGCTCCCTGCCGACGACCTGCTCCACCCCTCGCTCGACCGTCTGCGCCATCGTCTCCCTCCAGCCCTCACCCAAGAGCGGGGCATGCGAGGGTGAGGATACCCCGTCAGGCGATGCGCACGCTGAGCCCCGAGTCGGGGCACTGGGGCAAGCCGCTCGGGGGGGCGACTTCTCGCCGCGTCTGCAGGTCTTCCAGGAGCGAGCCGGCGTCGATCCGCACGCCGATCATGCTGTCGTAGCGCGAGCGGCCGTCGCTATCGGCGCGGGCGCGGTAGATCTGCAGCGTCGTGATCTTCTGCTGGAGGGCGCGGCGACAGAGGCCACGAGCGTAGAAGCGGTGGAACTCGCACTCGGCGAGGTGGCCGGGGGCCGTCGCCGGGAGCGCCATCGTCGCCCCACCCCCGTTGCCCTTCTTCCACGGCGAGGTCGAGCGCATCCGCCCCGCGGCGCGCAGCTCTTCCGCCAGCGAGACCTCGCTCCCGCTCTCGATCGCCCGGCGGAGCAAGCTCTCGAACTCCACCTGCCCGATCTCGCTCAGGCGAGGGCTGAGGTACAACGTCCCTTGAGCGACATCCTCCTCCAGCTCCTCCAGCATGCATCGCCTGGTGTCGTCGTCGAGATTCTCGAATCGCAGTCCCATCGCCAGCCCCTCCTCGCCATCGTCCCCGCCGGATCCCGCGCCCGCATCCTCCTCGCAGACCCCGTTCCTAGCACGATACCCGATATTCTGGTATCCTATTCGGGATACGTCGCTTCAGCGGCCCGCCACATCGGCTGGGTTTGGCGCAGGGCCCTCCGCGGTTCTCCTGTTCTCCCCTCCTTTCAGTCGCGCTGACCGACCTGATCACCACGTTTCTGATCCAAGGAGTCAGCGCACTATGATTCACCCAGCATTCGCCTGTACCGGCCACGGTGGCAACCGATGGTAAGCCAGGCAGCCTCATTCGCCGAGCTCGAGCTGAGCCCGGCCTCCCGCGCCGTCGTGGCCGAGATGGGGATCTCCGTCCCCACCCCGATCCAGGCGCAGGCGATCCCACCCCTCCTCGAAGGCCGCGACGTCGTCGGCCAGGCCCGAACCGGCTCCGGCAAGACCCTCGCGTTTGCCCTGCCGATCGTCGAACGCTGCGACCCCGCCGCCCGAGGCGTCCAGGCCCTCGTGCTTGTGCCCACCCGCGAGCTGGCGATCCAGGTCGGCGCGGTGATCGGCCGGCTGGCCGTCGCCCACCGTCTTCGTCTGACCCTGCTCTATGGCGGCCGGTCCCTGGTGCCCGAGCGCCAGGCCCTCCTCCGTGGGGCCCAGATCGTCGTCGGCACCCCCGGCCGCACCCTCGACCACCTGCGCCAGGGCAACCTCGCGCTTCGGAGCCTGCGGATCTTCGTGCTAGACGAGGGCGACGAGATGCTCGATCGCGGCTTCGCGCCCGACGTCGAGCGCATCCTCGGCCAGACGCCGACCGGCCGGCAGACCGCCCTCTTCTCGGCGACGGTGCCCGACTGGGTGCTGACGACGGCGAAGCGCCACCTCCGCAATCCGCTCACCGTCCGCGTCGATCGCGGACTGGAGGCGCCGCCCGCGATCGAGCACGTCGTCTACGAGGTCGCACCGAGCGCCAAGCTCGCCGCGCTCCGCACCCTCCTCGACCGGCGGGGCGACGGCCCGGTCCTGGTCTTCGGGCGGACCAAGCATGGCGTCAAGAAGCTGGCCCAGCAGCTCGGCCGGGAAGGCTTCCCGATCGCGGCGCTCCAGGGCAACCTGAGCCAGAACGCCCGCGAGCGGGTGATGGCCGGCTTCCGCTCGGGCTCGGTCCCGATCCTCCTGGCGACCAACGTCGCGGCCCGCGGCCTCGACGTCGACGGGATCGACCGAGTCATCAACTACGAGCTGCCCGAGTCAGCCGAGCTCTTCACCCACCGCTCTGGGCGGACTGGTCGGATGGGTCGCCGCGGCGAGACGATCACCTTCATCACCCCGGAAGACGCCCCGAAGTGGCGCCAGCTCGAGCGCACGCTCGGCCGCGCACTCCCGCGCACCGCCTGGCCAGATGGTCCCGCGCCGACCCCCTCAGGCTCGCCGGGGTCCGGCGCCCAGCGAGCAACCCCCCCAATCCCCGAGACCCGCCCGCAACACCGGCCGTCGCCCAACCGCCCGCCAATCGATCGGCCGGCCAACGGCCGCCGCTACTGGCGCAGCGGCAGTCGCC
>JACCZL010001035.1 GCA_013695975.1 Chloroflexota bacterium | reverse complement strand
GCGTAGCTCTGGAAGACCATCGCGATCTCCCGCTTGCGTGGCGGGAGGTCGGTCACCTCGCGGTCGCCGATCACGACCCGCCCGGCGTCCGGGTACTCCAGCCCGGCCAGCATCCGCAGCAGGGTCGTCTTGCCGCAGCCCGATGGCCCGAGCAGGACCATGAACTCGCCGTCAGAGACGACGAGGCTCGTGTCCTTGACCGCCGGCGTCTTGCCGCCCGGGTAGGTCTTGCTGATCCGCTCCAGCCGTATCTCAGCCATGGCTCGGTCCGCTCATCGCACGACCCTCCCCCACATGTTGAACAGGTAGCGGCGGATGAAGAAGATGAACACCAACGACGGGACGATCAGGGCGAAGCCGCCGGCGAACCGGAACGGCAGCGGCGAGTCGCCCAGCGAGGTGAACACCTGGGCCGGCAGCGTCCGCTGCGAGACGGTCAGAATCGCCGCGGCGAAGACCTCGTTCCAGGAGAGCACGAAGGTGAAGAGGCTCGCGGCCGCCAGCCCTGGCAGGGCCAGCGGCAGCGCCACTCGCAAAAAGGCCCCGACCGGCGTGCAGCCGAGCGTCAAGGCGGCCTCCTCCAGATCGCGCGGGACCGAGATGAAGATGCTGCTCGTGATCAGGACCGTCGTCGGCAGGGCCAGGGCCGTATGGACCAGCGCCACGGCCAGCACCGTGTCGTACAGCCCCCACTGAATGAAGGTGACGGCCAGTGGGACCGACAGGATCACGATCGGGAACGCCCGCGTCGTCAGGATCAGGACCTTAAAGGCGTCACGGCCGCGGAAGGCAAAGCGGGCGAGGGCGTAGCCGGCCGGCGTGCCGATCACGAGCGACAGGGCGAGTGTAATCAGCCCGACCACCACGCTGTTCCAGGCCGAGGCCAGCACCCCGCGCGAGTTCAGGAAAAACAGCAGCGTCTCGAGCGAGAACTCACGCGGGATCAGCGACTTCGGGAACTCGTTGACCGCCGTCCGCGGGCTCAACGCCGCGATCGTGATCAGGTAGATCGGCAGCAGCAGAAAGAGCGTCAGCAGGCCCGCCACCAGGTAGAGCGGCCAGCGGCGCGGGCCGCGGCGCTTGGCGGCCCGCGTCTCGACGACGATATCCTGCGCCTGGGTTGCACCGGGCGCCGCGGCTTGGGGGGTATCGGCGACGGCCATCTCACATCACCTGCTCGTCGCGCACGCGGAGCGCACGCAGGTACACGGCGGTGTTGACCAGGGAGAAGACCATAATCAGCAGGGCGTAGGCGGCGGCCACGTTCGGATTGCGCAGGTCACCGTACCAACGGTACGCCTCCTCGGCCAGCACCGGCACGTTGCGTCCGACCAATGCGATCACCACCGCGAACGCCTGGAACGCCAGGATCGTGCGGATGATCAGGGCCACCTGGAGGCTCGGCCGGAGCATCGGCAGCGTGACGTAACGGATCCGCTGCCAGGTGGTCGCCCCGAACACCTCGGCCGCCTCGGCGTAATCCTTCGGGATGACCTGGAGCCCGGCCAGCAGGATCACCATCACCAGCGCGGTCGCCCTCCAGGTCTCGGCGACCGCGACCGCCAGGAACATGCTGACCGGATGCTCGTAGCTGAGGAAGGGGAAGCCGGTCTGACCCAGCCCCAGGCCGACTAGCAGCGAGTTCAAGTAGCCGCGGTCAGTGAAGATCGACAGCCAGACGACGCCCGCCGCCAGGTCCGAGATCCCCAACGGGATCGCCCAGGCGTACAGGAACAGCCCGGCCCCGCGCAGCCCGGAGACGAGCAGCAGCGACATTACCAGCGCCAGGAACACCTGGGCCGGCACCACCACCAGCGTGAGCAGGATCGTGTTGCGGATCGACTCCCAGAACAGGACGTCGTCGGTCATCCGCCGCATCGGCTCGAGGCTGAAGCGGCCATTGTCCTGGACGGCCAGGATCAGGGCCTGGAACATCGGCCAGGCGAAGAAGATCGCCAGGAAGATGAGCGTCGGCGCGAGCAGGTAGTACGGCGTCAGGACCACCTGGCGGCCGCGAGCCGGTGGGGCCGGCCCCTCGATCGCCGTGGCTCCTCGTAGGAGGGGCGGTTCGCGAACCGCCCCTACCTGACCTTGCACGGCCCGTCACTCTTCGGGTCGGGCGGCCAGCAAGCGGCCTTGGTCTCGTCGATGATCCCCTGCAGGATCTTGCCCTGTTCCTCCAGGACCTGCTGGATCGGCTGACCACGCAGCACGATTAGATTGAAGGTGTCCAGGTAAACCTTGTTGAACTCGCCGTTCTTGCCGCCCAGGCCGATCGGCAGCAGCGACGGCATGGCATCCTTGGCCTGCGCCTGCTTGGCCACGGCGTCCGCCTCGAGCCGGACGCCCGGCGACAGATCCTCCGGGATCGGGGCGCTCGTGGCCGGGAAGAAGGCCAGCTCGCGGAGCGTCGCCACCTGCTGCTTTGGCTGGGTCATGTACTCGATCACCTGCTCGGCGCCGGCTCGATTCGGGGCCCCCTTCGGGACGCCAAGGCCGGCGATCACCGGCATGAACCCGCGCCCCTTCGGACCGGCCGGCGCCGGCACCAGCAGCATCTCGTTCGGCTTCTCGCGGGCGGCGTTGATCAGCCGAGCGGTGTGGTCCCAGGCTACCCAGACTTCATCGGCCAGGAGCGGCTCCTGCATGAACTCGTAGTTGGCCGAGGCCGGGTTGCTCACCTCCCAGATCGCCTTGAACTCCTGCCACATCTGGGCCGCCTCGGGCGACTTGAAGGCGACAACCCCCGCCGAGCCGGTGTACGAGGGATAGAGGTAACCCTGGAAGAAGCGGTGGATCAACCCCTTCGGGCCACCAGGGAAGCCGAGTCGCCGCTGGCCGGTCGCCTGCTGCATCCTGGCGCCCCACTCGCGGAGCTGGGCATAGGTCAGGGCGTTGACGTCCGCCCCCGGCGGCAGGTGCTCGAGCGCCTTCTTGCTGATCGCGAGCACGTAGGTCGCCTGCATCCAGGGCACGTAGTAATTCTTGTCCGTGCCCATCTTGCTCAGGTCGGCGAACGTCTGCGGGAATCCGCGGTCGCCCAGCTTCTGCATCAGCGGGGTCAGATCCTCCATCTGGCCCGCCTGGACGAACGGCGCGAAGTCGCCGTGAAGCCCGCCGATCAGGCTGACGGTGACCCGGCCGGCCTGCTGCTCGGCCGTGATGCGGTCATTGAACGGCCCCGGGTCCTCTGGAATGTAATCCGTCTGGACCGGAGCGTCCGTCAGGATGACCTGACGCATCTTCTCCGCCTCTTCGACCGGCTTGAACTGGCTCGAGAAGAAGACGAGCGGGCCGCTGCTCGCGGCGGGCTTGCCCGCGCCCTCCTTCGCCGCCGGGCCGGAGGTTGGCATGCCGCAGGCCGTGAGCAACAGCGACGACATCAGCAGTAGGTGGGCGACAGTGCGCCTCATCGGATCCTCCTCGATCCCGAAGTCCGCAGCCAGCGAGGCCGTGATTGCTAGCAGATTACGCCTCTCGGTCGAGCCTGTCAAGCCATCGCGGCGCGCCCGGCGAAAGGATGCTTGCTGGCGCGCCTCTTGCAAGCCGTGATCCGAACATTTGTGCTATGAGGAGCACCCCGATGCCAGTCGACGATCTGCGACGCAGCCCGATGATGAGCCACCTATTGGATGCCCTTGAGCAAGGCCAGGACATCGGCCACTACGGCCGCCTGACCTTCGCGATGGGGGCCCACCACTTCCTAAACCAGGACGAGCTAGTCGAGTGGCTTGCCAAGGACGGCGACACCGACGAGCGCAGGGCCCGCGCCCTGGTCCAGCAAGTCGAGGAGCGCGACCACCCGGAGTTGGGGGCAGGCGCTGGTCCCGTGCCCGCGGTGGGTCGTCGGCCGCCCAAAAGCGCGCGCGTTCTCGGGCGTGTCGGCCACGTCCAGGGTCGTGCCGTCGACGGCCATCAGCCGCGGCCCGCCCAGGAA
>JACCZL010001034.1 GCA_013695975.1 Chloroflexota bacterium | reverse complement strand
GGGGCGGGGAAGGGGGCTCTCGCGGGCGAAGCGGACGGCGGCTTCGATCTCGTCGGCAGCCTCGCGACGGAGGTGATCCACGTCGTCCGCGCTGATGGCGCCATCGTCGAGGAGCGCCCACTCGAGGCGAGTGATCGGGTCGCGCTCGCGGCGGGCCTCGACCTCGCCGGCCGGGCGGTAGAGCTGAGGGTCGCCGACGTAGTGGCCGCGCATGCGGTAGGTCTTGGCCTCGATCAGGACCGCGCCACCACCGCCGCGGGCGTGCGCGGCCCAGGTGCGGACCGCGTCGTAGACCGCCACGGCGTCGTTGCCGTCGACGATCAGGCCGGGCATACCGTAGCCGGCGGCGCGGTCGGCGATGTCCTCGATCGCGAGGGCGGCGCCGGCGGCGGTGGTCGAGGCGTACTGGTTGTTCTCGCAGAAAAAGATGACCGGCAGCTTCCAGACCGCCGCCAGGTTGCAGGCCTCGTGGACCGGGCCGCGGTTGGCGGCGCCGTCGCCGAAGAAGCAGAGGGCGATCTGGTCCGTCCCGCGCAGGCGGGCGGCGATGGTGGCGCCGACGGCCAGGTTGGCCCCGCCGCCGACGACGCCGTTGGCCCCGAGCATGCCGACCGAGAAGTCGGCGATGTGCATGCTGCCACCCTTGCCCTTGCAGGAGCCGGTCGCCTTGGCGAACAGCTCGGCCATCATCCGCTCGGTCGGCGCGCCCTTGGCGATGCAGTGGCCGTGGCCCCGGTGGGTGCTGGTGATGTAGTCGTCGCGGCGCAGGGCCAGGCAGGCGCCGGCCGCGCAGGCCTCCTGGCCGATCGAGAGGTGGATGAAGCCCGGCAGCTCACCCCCCAAGTACAACTCCTCGGCCCGCTCCTCGAAGCGCCGGATGCGGAGCATCGTCCGCAGCAGCTCGCGCCGTGGCGCGGGCTGGAGGTGATCGGCTTGCTCGGTCGCGTGCGTCGGGCTACGTGTCTCGGTGACCGCCATGTGCCCCTAGCCCATGATGTGTGCACTCAGAATGACAGGACGACGGGCGCCAAGTCAACTCCGGGCCTGCTTGGTCACGGCCCGGCCGGTGCGCGTGTTGCAGGCCGCGAACAGGTTGCGCGCGGCGCGCCGCGCGTATTCGGGCTCCACCTGCACCGCGCGGCCCTGGCATCATCTTCCTGCCGTCCAGCACCTGGCTCCAGGGTATCGCCCACGCCGCGCTAGCCGCCAACTGCTGAACCTCTTACGGGGAGCTGTACTTAGGACGATCTGCGCGGCTTAGGCGACCTGGCGCAGATGCCCGGCGGCGAGAACGTCCGGCAGCGCCGCGAGGATTGCGTCGAGGTCAAAGCGCTCGAGTCCCAGCGCTGGCGCCCCGACCGCCGTCAGCGGCGCGATGATCGTCGGGTCCCCGACGAACACGCATGGCTCGCCGGTGGTGGCCGTCGGGGCGATCAATGCCAATCGAACGGCGTGGGCGGTGGACCGTACCGCGCAGATCAGGGCCGACCGGTGCCCGTCCTGGACCAGCAAGTCGGGCACGATCACCCCGGCCGTCCAGGCCAGGGGGTCGGGCAGCTTGCGGACGATCCGGCCGCTCCGTGGGGCGCGCGGACCGCGCAGCCGCTCGAGCAGCGCTGCGCCGTCCCAGCCTTCCAGGTCGTGCCAGCCCGCGCTGGGGGCCGGCGCACCCGCCAGGACGTCGAGCGCTTCCGCGGTCAGCCGCAGCGTCCCGCGCCGTCCGCGAAGGGCGACCTGGGCCGATCCCTCGCGCACCATCGGTCGCCCTCGTTCGAGGAGCTGGACGACGGTTCGGGCGACCTTCCGACCGTGGCGGGCCCATGAGCCGAGGCCGTCCTGGCGGCCACGGAGGATCAGGCGCCCATCGCCGCCGGGTTGTGTCATGGCGGCGACGACATCGTTGGACGCGCAGAGTCGGGCGACCGCCTCCGCGACGTCGGGGGCAACCTCGGCGAGTGTCAACTCGAGCAGCTCGGCGTGGCGGAGCGCCGTCTCGAGGACCACGAAGTTGTGGTGGGCGACCACGTCGGCCGCGGTTGGCGGGACGCCCACCCTGCCCAGGACGGCATGCTCGTCGGCATCCAGGTGGAGCAGCCGCTCCAGCTCCCCGCCGCCACGCAGCCCGAGCTCCATCGCCATCCGCTGGAGGATCGCGTCGCGCTCACTGCTGGGGAGAAAGCCCGGGCCGGCCTGGTTCACCCTGTCGAAGAGGCTGATCCGCAACGCCTTCGGCGTCTGGAGCTCGGCCCGCCGGAGCCGCCGCATCGCTGGTGGCTTGACGACTTGCTCCACTTCGATTGGGCGGTAGCGGTACGTTCGAGCGAGGCAGGCCACGATGCAGCGCGCAAGCTTGTAGTCGCCGAAGAAATGGACCATCACCTCGGGGTCCAGCTCGCGCCGCTTGTGCCCGAGCATGGACTCGAAGTACTGGATGGCGATGTCGACCTTCGGCAGGATCGAGCGGTCCCGCAGCAGGCGCGGGTACAGGATCGTCTCCCCGCCGCCTCTCCGGGTGGTGAAGCGGAGGTCTTTCAGAGGGAAGGCCATGGGGGCTCCTCAGTAGGCGGTAGGCGGTAGGCAGTGGGCAGTAGACGAGGATGCGCCTCATTGCCTACTGCCTACCCGGGTTTCGGGCTCGCGCGGCGCGGCCCTCGATGGTGCGGCGGCTGATGATCTCGTAGAGCATGGCCCGGCGTCGTTTGGGTCTCAAGACTCGTCCGAGCCGCTGGATGTACTCGCGGGTCGCCGCGCTGCCGCTGACGACGATCGCGACGTTGGCATTTGGAACGTCCACGCCCTCGTTGAGCACCCGCCCGCTTACCAGCTTGCTATAGCGACCGGCTCGGAAGCGGTCGAGGAGCAGGCGGCGTTCGTCCGGATCGGTGCGATAGGTGATCGCCGGCAGTCCCAGTCGATGGCTCAGCGTGCCGACCATCGCGTTGTACTCGGAAAAGACGAGCACCTGCTCGCCAGCGTGCGACCGCAGCAGCTCCTCCACGCGGGCCAGCTTGCCCTCGGCGTTGAGGGCGATCATCCGCGCTTGATGGTGGGCTTGGAGGGCGCGCCTGGCGGCTGGATCCCGGGCGCTCTGCCTGATCAACTGCTCGAAGAAGTTGCCGCCCATCAGGCGGCTCCGCCGCGTCGCCAGGTACCACTTCCATTCGGCCATCAACGCGTCGTAGCGGTAGCGCTCGTCGGGCGACAGGTCGACAAAGATCCGCTTCTCGCCGTACTCGGCGATGTGGCCGCTTCGCGCCAGGTCGGCCGGAAGGCGGCGGTAGACGACCGCGCCGATCAGCTCGGCCAGGTCGACGTGGGCGCCGTCCGTGCGCTCGGGCGTCGCGCTCAGCCCGAGTCGCCAGGGCGCCGCGGCCTTGTCGGCGATCGCGCGGTAGGTGGGAGCGGGGAGATGATGGACCTCGTCGACGATCAAGAGTCCGTACTGGGCCAGGCTCCGCCGTGGCATCGCGGCGGAGTCGTAGGTCATGATCGTCACGGCCTTCGGCGTGCGCTCGCCGCCCCCGACGACGCCGACGTGGTCGGCCGGTATGCCGGCTCTGGTGACCAGGCCCTCTCGCCACTGACGGAGAAGATCGATGGTCGGCACGACGACGAGGGTGCGGACCGGCACCTGCTCGAGCGCCATGAAGGCCACGACCGTCTTGCCCGCCCCGGTCGGCAGGACAACTACCCCACGTCCGCCGTTGGCGAGCCAACGACGAAGTGCCTCGCGCTGATAGCTCCTGGGCTCGAGCGCGAGGCGGGGCGAGAAGGGCAGGCCGAAGCGCTCGAGCTGGTCCTCGTCGAGGGTCACAGCGGGCCCAGTGAGCGGGTCGAGCAGCTCCTCGGCTTCCGACTCGGCAGCGGGCGGCAACGCCGCGGGCGTATCCATTGAGCCGCGGTCTCTCAGGCGGCCTGGGCGACCAGGGCCTCAGCGCCCTGGCCGAACTGTCGCTCGCGGCGCGGGCCGATGCCGCGCAGCGTCTGAAGCCGCTGTTCGCGCGCGGCGATCGCAAGCTCGAGGACACCGTGGATGCCGAGCTCGCGAATCAGCCGCTCGGCGGTCTTCGGCCCGACGCCGGGCACGGCGAGCAGCTCGCGGAACGGCCCCGGCAACTGAGCCAGCAGCTCATCCTGGAACTGCATCCGCCCGAGAAGGACCAGCTCACCGAGCTTTCGGCGGAGCCGCGGCCCGAGCCACGGCAGCGCCAGCTCGCCGTCTCCGTTGACGTACTCGACGGCCGGCGTGGGCAGGTTCAGCAGCCCGAGCGCAGCTCGACGATAGGCCCGCACCCGGTACGGATTCGCGCCCTGCGACTCGAGGAGGGACGCGATGCCGAACACGAATCTGGCTGCGTCTCGATTCTCCACTCGACCCACCCCCTCGCTGCTGGTGCTTGAGAACATCTGTTCTAATTATAGCTCGACGGAACACGTCATGCAAGCATGCTACGAGGGACTGTCGCCCGACGGGCGGCAGCCGACCCACGGTGCTGTACCGTGATCGTGACCAGCCGGCTCCAGCCCGACCCGCCGAGAACCGCTCCCTCACGGTCGCGGTACAGAGATCGAGCAGCCCGCGGAGCCTCGTCCTTACGCGCTGCTGACGATGCGCTCGTACAGTCGAAGGTAGTCGTCGACCATCCGCTCGGCCGAGAAGCGGGCCTCGGCGTCGGCGCGGCAGGCCCGCCGGTCCAGCTCGTCCACGCGGTCGAGCGCCGCCTCAGCCGCTTCGAGATCGCCGACCAGGAAGCCGTTCAGGCCGTGGCGGATCAGCTCGGGCATCGAGCCGCGGGGATAGGCGATGACCGGGGTCCCGGTCGCCATCGCCTCGACGACCGACAGGCCGAACGGCTCGTCGAAGCCGATCAGGTGGAGGAGCGCCCGCGCCCCGCCGAGGAGGGCGTTTCGCTCGCTCGGATTGGCCGAGCCGACGTAGCGGATCTGCTCGTCGTCGACGAAGGGCCGAACCCAGCGGTCGAAATAGGCCTGGTCGTGCACGATTCCGGCGATCACGAGCTTCTGGCCGGTGCGG
>JACCZL010001032.1 GCA_013695975.1 Chloroflexota bacterium | reverse complement strand
GACCAGGCCGGCCACCACCATGACCAGCCGCCGTCCGGCTCGGAGGGGCCGGCGAACGGCGCCGCCGAGCCCCCGCCATCGCCCGGCCTCCTCGGCGCGACGACCCTCGCCGCGTCGATCGGGCCGGACGTCCTCGGCGCCCTTCACTTCCGTGAATGGCACGTCCCTTACGAGACGCCGATGGCGCCGCTCGACGAGGGGACGGTTCGCTTGCTGGGCGAGCTGCTGGGGCTCGACCTGAGCAGCGTGACTCCGCTCCGCGCCCTCAATCTCCTGCACGAGATCCAGGCCGCCGCTCGCGCCAGCTTGCCCTGGCAGTCGTGGCTGCAACGAGGACTGCGGACCGAGGACTGAGTCTCCGATGCCGACGCAGTCCGCGGTCGTCGTCCCGCGGCGGCCGATCGCCGTCCTGCCGCCAGACGTCGCCGAGCGGATCGCGGCCGGCGAGGTGATCGAGCGGCCCCAATCGGTGGTCAAGGAGCTCGTCGACAACGCCCTCGACGCCGGCGCGACCGACGTGCGGGTCGACATCCAGGGCGGTGGCCTCCGATCTATCCGGGTAGCCGACGACGGCGCCGGCATCCCCGCGGCCGAGCTCGAGCTCGCGTTCCAGCGCCACGCCACCAGCAAGATCGGCGGGCCAGCCGACCTGCTCGAGATCGCGACGCTGGGCTTCCGCGGCGAGGCCCTGCCGAGTATCGCCGCCGTCGCGGAGATCGACGTCGCCAGCAGTGTCGACGAGGATGGCCGAGCGGCGACGCTCGGGCTGCGTGGCGGCCAGATCGAACGCCGAGGGACCCGCGGCCGCCCGCGTGGCACGACCGTCTGGGTTCGTAACCTCTTTCAGGCCATGCCAGCCCGACTGAAGTTCATGCGCAACCCGCGTGCCGAATCGGCCGGCATCAGCCAGCTCCTCCGTCGCTACGCCCTGGCCCGACCGGAGGTTCGGGTCGCCCTGACCCTCGATGGGCACCCATCGCTGCGGACCAGCGGGAGCGGGCGGCTCGAGCTGGCGCTGGCCGAGGTTTTCGGAGCGGAGGTCGCGTCCTGCCTGATCCCGCTACCGGCGCGAGCGGTCGGGGCCGGTCGCCTGAGCGGCTTCATCAGCACGCCCGGGCTCAACCGCCCGACCCGTCAATACTGCGTCCTGTTCGTCAATCGGCGCTGGGTACGCTGTCCACCGCTGCAGCGCGCGCTCGAGGCCGCCTATCGACCCTTGCTGCCGCCCGGCCGCCATCCCTTCGCGGTCCTCTTCGTGGACGTCCCGCCCGGCGCGGTCGACGTCAACGTCCATCCGTCCAAAGACGAGGTCAAGCTGCTCTGGGAGCGCGACCTGGCGGAGGCGCTCGGCGAGGCCGCCCGCGAGCTGCTCGGCCGAAGCCCGCGCCGTCCGAGCGACGAGCAGGATTTCTCGCTCGGAGCGACGCAGTACCGCCTGCCGTCGCCGTCCCGCCGCCTGGCCGAGCAAGGCGAAGGCTTCTGGGACGCCGAAGCGGCGCCGCCCGCGCCCTCGCTGGACCTGCGGCTGATCGGCCAGCTCCAGGGCTCGGTCTTGCTGGCCGAGGGTCGGGGCGGCCTGTTCCTGGTCGACCAGCACCGCGCCCACGAGCGGGTGATCTACGAGAAGCTGGCCGCCAAGCACGCGTCCGATGAAGAGGGGCAATACCTGCTCGAGCCGGTCGTCGTCGAGCTGAGCGAGTCCCGCGCCGAGCTGTTGGCCGACCGCCTGGAAGCGCTGGCCGCCCTCGGCTTTGCCTGCGAGCGCTTCGGCGGTCGCAGCTTCCTGGTTCGCTCTGCACCCACCCGCGAGGCCGCCGACGGCCCCGCCCTCTCCGAAGCGCTCGACGACGCCACCGCCGAGTCAGACGACTGGCGCGAGCGCCTGCTGATCCGGCTGGCCTGCCGCTCGGCGACCCGCCGCGGCAAGCCGCTCTCCCTCCCCGAAGGCCGCGCCCTCCTCGAGCAGCTCGCCCATGTCGCCACCCCCGCCGTCTGTCCCCACGGCGCCCCGACCATCCTCCAGTTCAACCGCCGCTTCCTCGAGCGCCAGTTTGCCTGGTGACGAGCGGGCGTCAGCGCTGGCGGAAGTCGTCGAGCACCCGAAGGGTACTCGCCAACTGCTCGGCGCTGAACTGGTTCAGCAGCGCCAGCACGGGCACCCTCAAAGAGCCGAGTTGTTCGCGGCCGTACTGGCGATACGAAATAATGATCCCGGCATGCGGACGGCCAGCCAGAAACCAATCCTCGGAAAGAACCAGGAAATCCTGATAGTTGAACGTCAGGATCGCTCGTCCCTCGGCGCTTGCCCGAGCCAGTTGCTTCTCATCGGTGAGGTGGAGCAGCCCCAGTTCATGCGCCCTGACCGCATCGTATTTGGCATCTCGGAGCAGGCGAGGCAGGCCGGGGACGACGTCGGCGTCGAGGTACAGCCGCGGCCTCACGGATCCCTGGAGACGATCTTGGCCCCCTCGACCTCGAGACCGTAGCGATCCCTGACGTCTTGCGGGATCGAGGCCTCGACGGCGCGGTCGATCTCGTCCTGGTGGTCAAGGTAGTAGCTGATCGCGTCGTAGACCGCGGCGGGCTTCAAGTGAGGATACGTCGCGAGAATCTCGCCAGGATCGGTTCCGCTAAGATGGAACCCCGCGATCAGCTCGACTCGGATGCGGCTGCCCTCGATGATCGGGCGCCCACTGGCGATGCCGGAATCCCGGACGATGTGCGGGTGCTCGGTCCGTTCAATCGTGCGCTCGGATCTCGCGGAGTCAGGGGACTCGACCCTTGGTCGCGTTGCCATTCGACCCTCCCGCATCAGCGTCGCCATAACTGTACATCGCGGGCCCGGAGAGTGGCGCCCTCCGCTTTCACCGGATTGGCGTGGCAGGTGAACAGTGTCGCGGTTGTTGCCCGGCCGGACGGCTTGCTCCTAGAATGAAAGCAGGCTTGCTAGGAGGCGCCGGGGTTCGGCGGCGCGCGGGCTCGCCCTGTTGGGGCAGCGAGACGGCAGATGTGGGTTCGCCCTGCCCTCGGTTGCCGCGTCGAGGGAGGGGCCTGGCGTTGTGGTCACGCGCAGGAGGGGATCCGTTCGGTGAAGGTCGCAGCGCAGGAGATCGAGAATAGCCAGGTCGTGCTCGACATCGAGGTCGAGGACGAGCGGCTCCAGAAGGCCGTCGATCAGGCCTACCGTCGGATCGTCAATCGCATCAACGTCCCCGGCTTCCGGAAGGGTAAGGCGCCCCGGGCGCTGGTCGAGCGGATGGTCGGGCGCGAAGCGCTGGTCGAGGACGCCGTCGAGCACCTGGTCCCTGAAGTCGTCGAGGCGGCGGTCAAGGAGCAGGAGCTCAAGATGGTCGCCCGCCCGAGGCTGGAGGTCATCAGCACCCAGCCACTCCAGGTCAAGGCGACCGTGCCGGTCCAGCCGACCGTCGAGCTCGGCGACTACCAGTCGCTGACGATCGACCGCGAAGAGGCCGCCGTCGACGACGATCAGGTCAGCGCCGTGATCGATCGCCTCCGCGATTCCCACGCGACCTGGGAGCCGGTCGAGCGTGCCGTTGCCCTCGGCGATCGGGTCGTGATCGACCTGCGAGGCGAGGTGGGCGAGGAGGTGATCCTCGACAGCACGGATGCCGAGTACATCGTTGATCCTGAGGGGCCGGAGCCGGCGCCGGGATTCGCGAATCAGCTCGTCGGCATGGCGCCGGGCGACGAGCGCGAGTTCGAGCTGACGCTCCCGGATGACTACCGCAATCGCGAGCTTCAAGGCCAGCCGGCCCACTTCACGGTGAGCCTGCACGAGGTCAAGGAGCGGCGGTTGCCGGAGCTGGACGACGAGCTTGCGTCGACCGTGAGCACCGAGTACGAGACCGCCGAGCAGCTTCGGGACTCCGTACGCGGGCAGCTCCTCGATCGCGAGCGACAGGAGCGCCAGCACGCCCACGAGCAGGCAGTGCTCCAGGCGGTGATCGACCAGGCCAAGGTCCAGATCCCGCCTCAGCTCGTCGAGGCGGAGGCGCAGCGGCTGCTCGAGACCTTCGCCGGGAGCCTTGACAGGCAGGGGATCAGCGTTGAACAATACCTGAGGTTCACCAACAAGAGCGAGCCCCAGTTTCGGGCCGAGCTGATGGCTCAGGGTGAGCAGTCAGTGCGGCAGACCGAGGTGCTCGATGCGGTCGCCCGCCAGGAAGGTCTCGAAGCGACCGACGAGGAGATCCGCGAGGAGATCGCCCGCGCATCGAGCACGCCTGCCGATGTCGAGCGCTTGTCGCACTCGATCTTCGACAGCCCTGAGGCAAAGGAACGCGTCGCCTCGATCGTGCGTCGGCACAAGGCGGTGCGTTACCTGATGGAGACGATCGGCGGGGTCTCGCCCGAACCGGAGCCGCCCGCGGCCGAGCCGGCGGCAATCGCCGCCGAGGATGCTGGAGAAACAAGCTCATGATGCCTACCGAATCCTTCCCGTTTCGTCCCGGCCGGATGTCGCCCGCTGACATCTCCTGGCTGGGGCGGGACCTGCGGGCGAACGTCGCCCCCCCGACCACGCTGAGCAGCGGCGGCCTCGATCGGGTCATCGGCCAGATCGTGCCGATGGTCATCGAGCAGACCAATCGCGGCGAGCGCGCCTACGACATTTACTCGCTCCTCCTCAAGGAGCGCATCGTCTTCATGGGCACGCCGGTCGACGATCAGATCGCGAACTTGATCATCGCCCAATTGCTGTACCTGGCCCGCGAGGACCCCGACAAAGACATCACCATGTACATCAACAGCCCGGGCGGCTACGTCAACGCCGGACTGGCGATCTATGACACCATGCAGCTCATCCAGACCGACGTCTCGACGACCTGCATCGGGATGGCGGCTTCGATGGGCGCGGTCCTCCTCTGCGGCGGGGCGAAGAACAAGCGCTTCGCGTTGCCCAACGCGACGGTCATGATTCACCAGGCGGCCGGTGGGTTTGAGGGCACCGCGGCCGACATCGAGATCCGAGCCAAGGAGATCCTGCGCCTGCAGCAGCGGATCAAGGAGATCATCTCGTTCCACTCGGGGCAGGACGTGGACCGCGTCGCCCGGGACATGGATCGCGACTTCTTCATGGGCGCCGAGGCGGCCAAGGAGTATGGACTGGTCGACGACATCATCGGCACGACGCCGGTTTCCACGGGCGCCGAGCTCGGGACGATCGCGAGCTCCTGATGCAGTCGTCACCGATCCGAGTCGGCGAGACCGGCTCGCGGAGCGAGTCCCGACTTACCACGCGGCGTCCGTTCTTTACAGTGGGGGGAGTCTAAGCCCATGGCAAACACCCGCGGCGCCCGAGGCCAGTATCATTGCTCGTTCTGCGGCAAGAGTCAGGATCAGGTGCGCCGGCTGATTGCCGGGCCTGGAGCCGTGTACATCTGCGATGAGTGCGTCGACCTATGCCGAGAGATTATCGACGAGGAGTCGGCGCCGCCGACCAGGGCCAAGGTGCCGATGGCGAAGCTGCCGGCCCCGAAGAAGATCTATGAGCAGATCAACGCCTACGTCGTCGGCCAGGAGCGGGCCAAGAAGGTCTTGTCGGTCGCGGTTTACAACCACTACAAGCGGGTTGGCGCCGGCATGCAGGTCGACGACGTCGAGCTACAGAAGAGCAACATCCTGCTCGTCGGCCCCACCGGCTGCGGCAAGACCCTCCTGGCGCAGACGCTTGCGCGGGTGCTCGACGTCCCCTTCTGCATCGCCGACGCGACCGCGCTGACCGAGGCCGGCTACGTTGGCGAGGATGTCGAGAACATCCTCCTGCGGCTGATCCAGGCGGCCGACTTCGACATCGCGCGGGCCGAACGAGGGATCGTGTACATCGACGAGATCGACAAGATCGCTCGCAAGGGCGACAACCCCTCGATCACCCGCGACGTCTCGGGCGAGGGTGTCCAGCAGGCGCTTCTCAAGATCATCGAGGGGACCGTCGCGAACGTCCCGCCCCAGGGTGGTCGCAAGCACCCCCACCAGGATTTCATCCAGATCAACACCACCAACATCCTGTTCATCTGTGGTGGGGCGTTCGAGGGGCTCGAGGATATCGTCGCCGCGCGGGTTGGCTCGAAGCGGACGATCGGCTTCCGATCCGAGGCTCGGACCGATCGCGACATGGCCGAGCTCTTCCGCCAGCTCTCCTCGGACGACCTCCTCAAGTACGGGCTGATCCCCGAGTTCGTCGGCCGCCTGCCGGTGACGGTGAGCATCGATCCGCTCGGCAAGGACGACCTGATTCGGATCCTGACCGAGCCGCGCAACGCGATCACCAAGCAGTACGCCAAGTTCCTGTCGCTCGACAAGGTCGAGCTGGTTTTCTCAGATGACGCCCTCGAGGCCGCCGCCGAAAAGGCGCTCACCCTGAAGACCGGGGCGCGCGGCTTGCGGACGATCATCGAGGAAGTGCTCCTCGACGTGATGTACGAGATCCCGTCGCGCACCGATGTCCGCAAATGCCTCATCAGCGCCGAGACGATCAGGGATGGCAAGTATCCTCAGTTACTAGCGCGGGCTGAGCGGCCGGTCGAGATGACCGAGTTTCGGGAGGACGCTTCGGCATGAGTGACGATCCGTTTCGCAGCTATGACCCCTCGCAGCGGGTCGAGATGCTCCCCGGTGTCTATCGCCAGATGCTCGCCGCCGGCAACGGCGCGATGATCGTGAGGATCGACCTGGCGAAGGGTGCCGAGGTCCCGATGCACACCCACCCCCATGAGCAGATCGGCCACCTCGCCAGCGGCCGAGCTACCCTCAAGATCGGCGACAAAGCGGTCGAGCTCAAGCCCGGCGACGGCTACGCGATCCCGTCCGAAGTCCTCCACGGCGTCGTGGACTGCGCCGAGGACAGCATCTTCATGGACGTCTTCTCCCCCCCGCGGGAGGAGTACCGGCAGTAGGCCGGGATTACCGTAGACCCAATACGGGATGCGCGCGGATCGTCGCCTACCGCCGACCGTCAGGCGAGCTTCGAGAAGAGGATCCCCAGCTCGAAGAGCAGGTAGAGCGGGACGCTGACGATCGTCTGGTTGAGCGGGTCTGGCGTCGGGGTGATGACGGCGCCGGCGACGAAGGCCAGGATCAGGGCGTACTTCCGGAAGCCGACCATCCGGTCGACGTTCAGCACCCGCAGCTTGGTCAGGAAGAACATCACCAGCGGCGTCTCGAAGGCCAGGCCCATCCAGAACAGCAGCGTCGTGACCGTCCCGACGTAGGCCCCAAACGACCACTTCACGTCGACGCCCGACTCGACGACGCCGAAGTTCAGCAGGAAGGTGATGGCGAAGGGCAGCAGCAGCAGGTAGCCGAACAGGATGCCGAGAACGAAGGACAGGGTCACGCCCGGCGCCGCCATGTAGAGATACTTCTTCTCGTGCGGATGCAGGGCCGGCATGACGAACGCCATCATCTGGTAGATGAGGACCGGCATCGCAAGGGCACCGGCCACGACCAGCGCGACTTTCAGATAGGTGAGAAAGATCTCGCCGGGCTGCAGGGACTGGAGGTAGCCTTGCGCGGGCAGCGTCACCACCGAGATGACGTTCCAGGTCAGGGCGCTGTAGCCGGGGACGGGGATCGAGGAGAGCGCCAGCCCAACGGCCAGCGCGACCGACATGACGATGACGCGCGTCCGGAGCTCCTCGAGGTGCTCCAGCATCGTCATTCCCTCTTCCTCCTCGTCGGCCCCGTCGGGGGTTGGGGAGGCGCCGCCACTCGGGTCGGGGGGCAGCGGCGGCGGCGGGGGCGGCTCGAGGGTCGCGACCTCCGTCGCGGCGGGCGCGTCGGCGCCGATCGATGCCGCCGGAGGATTGCTTTCGGCGGGCGCGTCGGTGCCGATCGACGAGGCCGGAGGATTGCTCTCGGAGGGCACATCCGCGCCGATCGACATCGCCGGAGGCGTGTCCTCGAGCGCGCCAGCCGCCCCGTTGGCGGGCGGCGGCGTGGCGTCGTGGGCGGCTGGCGGCCGAATGGCCGGCTGGTCCTCAGTCGGGGGAGTGCTCAAGGATCATCCCGAGTCGTGGGGTATCGGTCACGCGGCGTGCTCCTGCAAATAGTCCATCGCATCCTGGACCGTGCGGATCTTCTCGGCGTCCTCGTCGGAGATCTTGACGCTGAACTCCTCCTCCAGCGACATGATCAGCTCGACCAGGTCCAGGGAATCGGCGTTCAAGTCCTCGATGAACGAGGCCTCGGGAACCACTTCGTCCTCGGTCACGCTGAGCTGGTCGGCGATGATCTTCTTGAGCCGGTCCTCGGCCGTCTGCGCCATTCCGCTAACCCTCCTGTGGGATCTCGCTACGTATCATGCCGAATCGGCCGCCACAGGCTCAACTCGGTCCGCTCCGGTCCGGAGTGACAAGACGCCCCAGGACGCCGTTGACGAACCGCGGTGAGCTTTCGCCGCCGTACAGCTTGGCGAGCTCGATCGCCTCGTTGATCGCGACCTTCAGCGGAACCATACCATGCTTGTGGCGGCATTCATAGAGTCCCAGTCGCAAGATCGTTCGATCGACCGCCGCCATCTGCCGTAGCGGCCAGCTCGGCGCATACTCCTGGATCGTCTCGTCTAGCTCCCGACGGTGTCGGAGGACCCCACCGACGAGATCGCGGGCGTACTCGGCAACCTCCGGCTCGACCGGCTCCGCCAGGGTCAAGCGCTCCAGCACCTCCCGCGGCGGGTGCCGCGTCAAGTCGACCTCATACAGGACCTTGAAGGCCAGGATGCGCGCCTGGCGGCGGCGTCCCCGCTGAGCGCCGGGCGACGCCGGTACGACCTCGTGCGTGTCGCCACCCTCGGCCGGCGCCAGGCCATCTTCGCCGCCGCGCTCGGACAGCGGCTCAGTGTCAGGAGCCACGCGATCTCCCGGCGGTTGCCTCACGCGATTGGCTGGCCGACCAGGATTCGAGGTGACTGGCGACGAAGTCGATGGTGACTTCGCCGCGGCGAACGTACGGATCGGCAAGGAGGGCGAGCAAGTACGGGATCGAGGTCCGGACCCCGTCGAGGCGCGTCTCGCGGAGGGCCCGCTGCATCCGCTCGATCGCTTCGTGTCGATCTCGACCCCAGGCCAGGACTTTTGCGAGCAGGGAGTCGTAGTACGGCGGCGCGACGTACCCCGCGTAGCAGTGGCTGTCGACCCGAATCCCTGGACCACCCGGCGCGATGAACTGCTCGACGATACCAGCGTCCGGCGCAAAGTCCCGCAGCGGGTCCTCGGATGTGATCCGACATTCGATCGCGTGCCCCTCGACTCGGATGTCGTGCTGGCGGATCGACAGCGGCTCGCCCGCGGCGATCTTGAGCTGTTCTTTGACCAGGTCGACGCCGGTCACCATCTCGGTGACCCCGTGCTCGACCTGGATCCGGCAGTTGACCTCCATGAAGTAGCAGTTGTGATCCTCGTCGACCAGCAGCTCCATCGTTCCGGCGTTGCGGTACCCGGCTTCATGCATCCCTTTGGCCGCCAGGCCGCCAATCCGCCGACGCTGCTTCTCGTCGAGGAATGGCGACGGTGCTTCCTCGAGAATCTTCTGGCGCCGCCGCTGGAGCGAGCAGTCGCGCTCCCCGAGCCAGACGACGTGGCCGTAGTGGTCGGCCAGGATCTGAATCTCGATGTGGCGGGCCTTTCGGATCAGGCGCTCGAGATAGAGCGCGCCGTTGCCGAAGTGGGTCTTTGCTTCCGTCTGCGCGATCGGGAACTGCCGCACCAGCTCGCGCTCGTCCTGAGCGGCGCGGATGCCGCGCCCACCGCCGCCGGCGACCGCCTTGATCATGACTGGGTAGCCGATGCCCCGCGCCACGTCGATCGCGTCTTCCACTCGATGCAACGGCTCGTCGCTGCCGGGCACGGTCGGAACCCCGGCCGCGCGCATCAACTGACGAGCGGCTACCTTGTCGCCGAAGGTCTCGATCGTCCGGGCAGCCGGCCCGATGAAGCCGATCCCGACCTGCTCGAGCACCTCCGCGAGGTAGGCGTTTTCGGAGAGGAAGCCGTAGCCGGGGTGGACCGCGTCGCAGCCGGTGATCAGCGCGGCGCTGACCACGTTCGGAATGTTGAGATAGCTCTTGTCGGCCGCCGCCGGTCCCACGCAGACGGCCTCGTCCGCCAGCATGACCGGCAGCGAATCGCGATCGGCTTCGGAGTAGGCGACCACTGCCTGGACTCCCAGCTCGCGGCAGGCGCGGATCACTCGGAGCGCGATCTCGCCTCGATTGGCGATCAGGACTTTTCGGAACATGGCGGATGGCCCGTCAGGCCATCGCGATGCCGCCGTCGACGTGGAGGACCTGCCCCGTCACGTAACGAGCGGCGTCCGAGGCGAGGTAGGCGACCGCCTCAGCCACGTCCTCGGGCTTGCCGCTCGCCCCGAGCGGGATCAGCTCCAGCATCGCCTTGCGCGCCTGCTCGCTGGTCGTCGCCCAGATATCGGTCTCGATGAACCCCGGCGCGACCGCGTTGATCGTGATCCCCCGCGACGCGACCTCGCGGGCGACCGAGCGGGTAAAGCCGATCATCCCGGCCTTGGAGGCCGCGTAGTTGGCTTGACCAGGATTCCCGATCACGCCGGAGATCGACGTGATATTGACGATCCGACCGGACCGTTGGCGGAGCATCCCACGCAGGACCGCCCTGGTGACCAGGAACGTGCTCTTGAGGTTGGTGTCGAGGACGATGTCCCACTCCTCCTCGGTCATGCGGAGGAGCAGGTTGTCTCGGGTGATGCCGGCGTTGTTGACCAGGATGTCGATTCGGCCGAACGCCTGGCTGACCGCGTTCACCACCCGCGCGACGTCTTCCGCCTGCCCGACATCGCCGGCGACGGCCATCGCGTGGGCCCCACCGCCCTTCAGCTCGCCGAGGACATCCTGCGCGGCGTCGTGGTTGTCGCGATAGTTGAGCGCAACCCGGGCCCCGCCCTGGGCGAGCCGCACGGCGACAGCTCGGCCGATACCGCGCGAGCCACCGGTGACCAGGGCGACGCGGTCACGGAGATCGGTCAGCGGGGCCGGCCGACGCTCAGGCCGCGGCAACAGCGAGCCAAGGAACGAGCCGCCGTCTGTGCTCACGTCGATGCCCGACCGTGGCGGCTGCTCGGCCACCGGGTGCGACACACCTCGAGCCCTAGTTGGCCTCGCGTGGCTTGTCCTCGATCCGCAGAACCTGGTTCCCGTTGTAGGTCCCACAGGTGGGACAGACGTGGTGCGTCATCTTGCGCGCCCCGCACTGCGGGCAGTTCATCAACGTGGGTGTGGCCAGGTGCGTGTGCGCTCGGCGGCTCCCGCGACGGGCTCGGCTCACTTTCTTCTTTGGTAGCGCTCCCATGATCCCTCCTGGTCTTGTAGGGGCGGGCCTACCCCGCCTTCCCTCTGTGTGCCGTAGGGGCGGGGCTTGTCCCCGCCCT
>JACCZL010001025.1 GCA_013695975.1 Chloroflexota bacterium | reverse complement strand
GGCGACTGGCTACGTCAGGACTAATGCGCGAATGCTTCGCCCCTACGGGTCCACTCTCGGAGGACTGGATTGTTCATTCACCAGGGTGAAGGCGTCGCCCGACGGTTCGCCCCTGCTCAGGCGCCGCCAGCCGCGCTCGAGTCGGGCGGGTGGACGCTGAGACCCAGCTCCCTGAGCTGACTCTCCTCGACGGCCGACGGTGCGCCCATCATCAAGTCCAGAGCACTCTGATTCTTCGGGAAGGCGATTACTTCTCGAATGTTCTGCTCGCCCGCCAGCAGCATGACCACGCGGTCGAAGCCGAAGGCGATCCCACCGTGTGGGGGCGCGCCGAATTCGAAGGCTCGGAGCATGTGGCCGAAGCGGCGCTCGATCTGGTCGACGGTCAGGCCGAGGGCGCGGAACACGGCCTCCTGGACGTCGCGCTGGTGGATTCGAATGCTCCCACTCGACAGCTCGACACCGTTGCAAACCAGGTCGTACGCTTTGGCTCGCACCACGAGGGGGTCGCGCTCGATCAGCGAAACGTCCTCCTCCCGAGGCTGGGTGAACGGGTGGTGGACGAACGTGATCCCGCCGGCCTGGTCTCGCTCGAAGTACGGGAACTCGGTGATGAAGGCGTAGACCATCCGCCGATCGTCGATCAGCCCGAGTCGGCGGCCCAGCTCGACGCGCAGCCGCCCGAGGATGGTGGCCGTCGTCTCACGCTCGCCAGCCACGACCAACAGGAGGTCGCCCTCGCCGACGGCCGTGCGCTCGCGGATTCGCCCTAGCTCGGACGGGTCGAGATTCTTGGCGAACGACGAGCGAACGTTCTCGCCCTGAAAGGCGGCCCAGGCTAGCCCGCCTGCACCCCATGAGCGGGCCAGCTCTTCCAGATCGCCGATCTGCCGCCGGCTGTATTCCGCGGCTCCGGGCACGGTCAGCGCGCGGACCGCGCCGCCCCCCGCCACCGCCGCGCGGAAGACCTGGAACCCGCTGTCGCCGGCGATGTCGGAGAGATCGCGGATCTCGAGCCCGAAACGGAGGTCCGGCTTGTCGGTCCCGTAGCGGTCGATCGCCTCGCGGTAGGTCAGGCGGGCGAACGGCGTCTCGACCTGGAAATCGGTCAGCGACTCGGTCAGTCCAGCGAACAGCGCTTCGCTTAGTTTGAGGATGTCGTCCTGGTCGACGAAGCTCATCTCGAGATCGAGCTGGGTGAACTCTGGTTGGCGGTCGGCGCGAAGGTCCTCGTCGCGGAAGCAGTGGGCGATCTGGAAATAGCGATCGACCCCAGCCACCATCAGCAACTGCTTGAACTGCTGGGGCGATTGAGGCAGGGCGTAGAACTGGCCGTGGTGGAGCCGGCTCGGCACCAGGTAATCTCGAGCCCCCTCGGGCGTGCTGTTGACGAGGATCGGCGTCTCGATCTCGAGGAAGCCTCGCCCGTCGAGAAAGTCGCGGATGTATTTCGCGACCCGATGCCGAAGGGTCAGGTTGGCCGCCATATCGGGGCGCCGCAAGTCGATGTAGCGGTAGCGGAGACGGAGCTGCTCGTCTACCTCGGCCTCGTCTGCCACGCCGAACGGCAGCGGTAACGACGGATTGAGGACCAGGACCTTGTCGACCAGGACCTCGACATCTCCGGTCTCGAGGCCGGGATTCTCGGTGCCGCTCGGGCGGTGGGCTACCTCGCCTTCCACTTCGAGGACGAACTCGGGCCGGGCGTTGCCGGCGACGCGGTGCGCCTCGGATGCGCGCTCGGGGTTGAAGACGACCTGAACCAGTCCATACCGATCCCGGAGGTCGACGAAGATGAGCTTGCCGTGGTCGCGGCGGCGATGAAGCCAGCCCTGGAGGACGACTCGCTGGCCCGCGTCGGGCGCGCGCAGCTCTCCGCAGGTGTGCGTACGTCGCATCTCGGTCCCGCCCCTCTGACCTACCTGCGCGGCCGTCGGCGGCACCGCGAGACCAATTCTCCGCGAGGGGCCTGATGGCGCGTATTATATCAGTGCTCCCCCAAATCGCCGGCCCGCGTCGCGCAGTCCGATGGAACCAATCAGCGTGCCATTCCCTTCTGAGATTTCTCTGGCCGATGCCCTGATCGCGCTCGTGCTCGGCCTCTACGTCCTCGAGGACCTTCGGCGGGGCTTCCTCTTTGGTTTGCTGAGCCTGGTCGGCTTTCTGGTGGCGCTGGTGGCGGCGCTGGCGTTCTACATCCCGCTGGCGGGGTGGCTGGTCGAGCAGACCCCGCTTCCCTACGCCCTCGCCAAACCGGCCGCCTTCGCCCTGATCTGGATCGTGTCTGACGTCGTCCTCGGCGCGACGCTCAGCCGTACCCTCGCCAGACCGGCCCTGGCAGTGGCCCGGTCCGGACTGGGACGTCTGCTCGGCGTAGCGACGGGCGCGGCACGCGGGGCGCTCGCCCTCACGCTCGCCCTGAGCGTCATCACGGCCCTTCCACTTCCCGAGCCGGTCGCCGAGCAGGTTCGCGCCTCGCGGCTCGCATCATTCCTGGTCGAGCGCGGGGCCGGGCTGCAACAGGCGGTGGCCGGCGTCGTCGATGGCGCCGTCGAGGAGACCCTCGCGGTGTTGACGGTCCGACCAGAGTCGGGCGAGCGGGTCGACCTCCGCTTTACCGTGGCCCAGGCTCCGGTTGACGAGCGGGCCGAAGCGAGGATGCTCGATCTCGTCAACGCGGAACGGGCGAAGGTGGGCCTCGGGGCGCTCGAGCTCGATCCCGCCATCCGCGGGGTTGCCCGCGACTATTCGGCCCAGATGTTTCGCGAGGGCTACTTCGCCCACCTCGATACCGGGGGCGGGACCCCGTTCGAGCGGATGCGGCGGGGCGGGGTCCGTTTCTCCGCGGCCGGCGAGAACCTGGCCCTGGCGCCGACCGTCGACGTGGCCCACGAGGGCCTGATGAACAGCCCCGGACACCGCGCGAACATCCTGAACCGCCGCTTCAACCGCGTCGGGATCGGCGTGGCCGACGGCGGGATGAACGGCAAAATGTTTACCCAGAACTTCGCCGACTAAAGAGCGCTATGACCGAGCAGAGCGCCGCCCTCTACGTCCACTTTCCCTACTGCGTCTCGATCTGCCCGTACTGCGACTTCGATCGCCAGGCGACCGGCTTCGCCTCGATCCCACGCTACGTCGACGCCGTGGCAACCGAAATCGCCGGGCAGCGCCGTCGACCGATCCACAGCGTCTTCTTTGGCGGCGGTACTCCCAGCCTGATGGGTCCCGAGCAGGTCGAGCGCCTGCTTTCGGCGGCCCGCCAATCACTCGATGTCCTACCAGGCTGCGAAATCTCGTTGGAGGCGAATCCGGGCGAATGTTCCCCCGAACGGCTGGCGGGGTTTCGGATGGCCGGTGTCGATCGCCTGAGTATCGGCGTCCAGAGCCTGCACGATCCGACTCTGGCCCTGCTGGGCCGGCGCCACTCGGCTGAGGAGGCGCGGACCGCCTACCGGGCGGCCCGCGAGGGCGGCTTCGACAACGTCAACCTGGATCTCATGCTGGGACTGCCGGGGATGGAAGTCTCGGGCTGGCTCGAGACGCTCGACGGTGCGATTGAGCTCGGCCCCGAGCACCTCTCGTGCTACATCCTGACCGTCGACGAGCGCGTCCCGATGGGACGGGACGTTGCGAGTGGACGGCTACGGCTTCCAGACGACGACGCCGTCGCCGAGCAGTACGAGGCGACCGCGGCGCGTCTGGCGGGCGCGGGTTACGAACGCTACGAGGTCTCGAACTGGGCCCGCCCCGCGTGGGCATGTCGACATAACCTCACGTACTGGCGAGACGAGCCCTTCATCGGCGTGGGCGCCGGCGCGGCCGGCTGGCTCGACGGGGTGCGGACCAAGAACACCCCGTCGCCCCGCCGCTACATGGCCTCGATCGCCGCGGGCGCCGTCGAGCGGGTCGAGGCGGAGCGACCGACCCGGCTGACGCAAGCCGAGGACTTCCTCGCCCTCGGTCTGCGCCTGCGCGAGGGGATCGAGCCGCGCCAATTCGAGGCCCGCTTCGGGATGTCACTGTCAGAGGCATTGGGCGACGTCACCGAGCAGCTCATCCAGGCAGGCTGTCTGGAGTCGGTGGCGGACAGGCTGCGGATCGCGGAGGGGAGCGTGCTCGTGACCAACGAGCTTCTGCTTCGGCTCCACGAGGCTCTGGCGCAGGGAGTGCCGTATGCCGGCGATGAGCCGACTCGGTCAGGAGACGCGAGTTTGCAGCCGAGCGCAGAACAGCAGCAGGTCGCTCTGCCGATCTGAGGGGATCGCCCTCCGCAGGGCCCGCTCGACCTCCGCGAACGCCCCCGTGACCATCGTTTCCGCCCGCTCGCGAATGTCGAGCTCCTCCATGATCGCCAGGACCTCAGCCACCTGGACGTCGTCCAGGGTGCCCTCTGCCCTGAGTAGGCCCGCGAGCCGTTCGCCAGGTGGGCCTGATGCCGTCTGCAACGCGAGGACGAGCGGAAGCCCGTTCTTCCGACTACGGATGTCGGCGCCGGCCGGCTTGCCGGTCACGGCGGGATCGCCCCAGACTCCGAGGACGTCGTCCTGAAATTGGAACGCCAGGCCGAGCCGATGACCCAGGTCGGCGCAGGCGGCGACGGCGACGGCGTCGGCTTCGGCGGCGAGCGCCCCGAGTGCGCAGGCGCACTCGATCAAGGCCGCGGTCTTGCCGGCGATCATCTGCTCGTACAGCTCGAGCGACACGTCGAGAGCACCCTCGAGCCGGAGGTCGAGGAACTGCCCCTCGACCAGACGCACGCAGCTCGCGTTCAGGCGGCCAACGGCCTCCCGCGCCGAGGGCCGATCGCCGATCTGCTCGACGAGTGCGAGCTGG
This sequence comes from Chloroflexota bacterium, assembly GCA_013695975.1. GTDB lineage: Bacteria > Chloroflexota > UBA6077 > UBA6077 > JACCZL01 > JACCZL01. The sequence goes on along the minus strand of JACCZL010001025.1, from coordinate 3,431 downwards.
GCGAGCGCAAACAGCGCGTCTCCAACGTTGATGGCCTGGGCAGGGCCCCAGATTCGCCAGACCGTCTCGCGACCGCGTCGATAGTCGCTCTCGTCCTGGATGTCGTCGTGGACGAGTGAGAAATTGTGGACCAGCTCGACGGCGATAGCGGCGCCGCGAGCGGCTTCGACGGGTCCGCCGAGGGCCTCACAGACGAGCAGCGCCAGGATCGGCCGAAGCCGCTTGCCACCGCTGCCGGACACCGGCGTCCCGTCGGGTGCCGTCCAACCGATGTGATACGCCATCATGTCGTAGAACGGCGCGAATGGGCCCGTCGGTACGGCGACGTGCGGGCGCATCCAACCGTCGATGAGCGCGGCTAGCTCGCCGAGCCGCTCGTCGAGCCTGGTTATGCCTGGGTCGTTCGTGGGCGCAACCCTCCGTGGGAGCACTTGCTCGCCGTGAGGATCCTCGCTCGTTCGAGCAACGGCGGACCATCACGATCAACTGGAACGCGAGTATAGACCATCAGGGCGGGAGACGAGACACCCCCGATCGTCGTGATCGCCGGCCCGACCGGGGTTGGCAAGTCGCACCTTGCCCTCGATCTGGCTCGGGCAAACAGCCTCGAAATCGTCTCGGCCGACTCTCGACAGGTTTACCGACGCCTCGACATCGGCACCGCCAAGCCGAGTATCGAGGAACGGGCGCGGGTCCCGCATCACCTCGTCGACTACGTCGAGCCGGATGAGCCCTACTCGGTCGCCCGCTACCGCGACGACGGCGACGCGGCACTAGCCGACATCAGCGTGCGCGGTCTCGGCGCCCTGGTGGTTGGCGGCAGCGGCCACTACATCCAGGCGCTCGTCGATCGGATCGAGCCGCCTCGGGTAGCCCCGCGGCCAGAGCTGCGGGCCGAGCTAGAGGCGTTCGCCGCCGAGCAAGGATCGGCCGCCCTCCATGCCAAGCTTGCCGCGGCCGATCCCAGCGCGGCCCAGGCGATCCCGCCCGCGAACGTGCGCCGCGTCATCCGAGCGCTTGAGGTCGTCCGGGTCACCGGCCGACCGTTTTCTGAGCTCGGGCGCCGTCGTCGGCCCCCGCACAACGCGCTGAGGCTGGCCCTGACGATGCCGCGAGCCGCCCTCTACGAGCGGGCCGACGCTCGGACGGTCCAGATGCTCGAGGTTGGTTGGATCGACGAGGTCAGTGCCCTCCTCGCACGCGGCTACGACCCCGCCCTGCCCGCCCTCTCGTCGACCGGCTACCGCGAGCTGATCGCCCATCTCCGTGGCGAGCTGACCCTCGACGACGCCGTCCAGCGGATCAAATGGGCGACCCACGCCTACATCCGCCGCCAGTACATCTGGCTCCGGCGGCAGCCAGGCTACACATGGATCGACGCCGATTCCGACGGCTTCAGCCGAGCGGCCCTGCTCGTCTCGCGCCACCTCGCGAGGATCGGACGGTCGGGCGTATGATTGTTGCGAACGGGAGGACCTGATGCCCGAATTCGTCAAGTCGCACGGCCTCGGCAACGACTACATCGTGCTCGTGCCATCCGAGCGGATGCCGCCGCTGACCGAAGCCGTGATCAGGCTGATCTGCCACCGCAACTTCGGGGTCGGGTCAGACGGAATCTTGCTGCGTTACGAGTCGAAGCGAGCCGACTTTGGGCTGCGGATCTTCAATCCCGACGGCAGCGAGGCCGAGAAGAGCGGCAACGGGGTCCGGATTTTCGCCAAGTACCTCTACGACCACCGGCTGTCGACGAGCGAACGCTTCACCATCGAGACGCTCGGTGGGATCGTCCACGCCCAGCTTCGGCTGGTCGAGGGGCGAATCGCCGACATCACCGTCGACATGGGAACGGCGAGCTTCGACGACCTCCGCGAGATCGAAGTCGACGGCGAGCGTCTGGAGCTGACCTCGCTCTCGGTCGGCAACCCCCACTGCATCGTCGTCGTGCCCGACCTCTCGGCGGTCGACTTCTACCGACTCGGGCCGAAGCTCGAGACCCATCCGGCCTTCCCGAATCGCACCAACGTCCAGTTTGCCCAGATCGTCTCGCGCGCCGAGGTCCGCATTCGGATCTGGGAGCGCGGGGCTGGTGAGACCCTCGCGTCTGGCTCGAGCAGTTGCGCCGTCGCCGCCGCCTGCTACCGCCTGGGCCACGTCGATCGCGACGTGACCATCAGCATGGACGGTGGTCAGCTCCAGATCCGCCTGGCCGAAGACGGCGAGATCTGGATGACCGGCCCGGTCGAGGAAGTCTGCAGCGGCGACCTCAGCGACGATTTGTTGAGGCGCCTGCGGAGCTAGCCGAGCGGCGGCGACGCCAGCCGCTCAGGCGAACGCGGCGCGTAGACGCTGCATCGCCTCCTCCAGCCGCGCGTCGGGCACGGTCAGCGAGATGCGGAAAAAGCCCTCGCCATGCTGGCCGTAGCCGATGCCGGGGGTGATGACGATGCCGGCTTTGTCGAGCACCTCGGCCGCGAAGTCGATCGAGCCGCGACCGCCCGGCGTCGGCGACCAGACGTAGAAGGTCGCTCGTGGCGTGTCCGGCGCAAGCCCGATCGCGCGAAGCGTCTCGATCACGAGATCGCGTCGCCGCTGGTAAACCGAGACGAGGGCGCGCGTGCCGTCCTGTGGGCCCTCGAGGGCGGCGACGCCGGCGTATTGGACGGCGTTGAAGATGCCCGAGTCGGTGTTCTCCTTGACCTGCGACATGCCAGCGATCAGGTCAGGGTTGCCGACGGCCATGCCGATGCGCCAGCCGGTCATGTTGTATGGCTTGGAGAGGGAGTTGAATTCGACCGCGACCTCGCCCGCTCCAGGCGCCTCGAGGATGCTGACGGTGCGATACCCGTCGTAGGCGATCTCGCTGTAGGGATTGTCGTTGACCAGGACGACGTCGTGCTCCTTCGCCCAGCCCACGGCTCGCTCCCAGAACTCCGGCGGCGCGACCGCGCCGGTCGGATTGTTCGGGTAGTTGAGGAAGAGCAGGCGCGCGCGGCGGGTCAGCTCGGTCGGCAGCGCCTCGAGCCGTGGCAGGTATCCATCCTCGCGGCGCAGGGGGATCCGTTCGACCACCGCGCCGGCGAAGACGGCGCTGGCGAAGTAAGCCGGGTAGCCCGGATCTGGTAGCAGCGCGACATCACCAGGGTTGAGGGTGGCGAGACAGAGGTGGTGATTGCCCTCCTTGCTCCCGATCAGCCCGAGTACCTCACGCTCCGGGTCGAGCTCGACCCCGAAGCGCTCCCGATACCAGCCGGCGACGCTCTGGCGGAAGCGGAGCATGCCCTTCTCTTCGTCGGTCGGATACTGATGATTGGCCGGATCCTCGGCCGCCGCCTGGAGGGCCTGGATCACGTGGGCCGGAGTCGGCTGGTCCGGGTCTCCGACCCCGAGGCTGATGACGTCGACGCCGCGCTCCTTGGCCTCGCGCACCTTGT
>JACCZL010001024.1 GCA_013695975.1 Chloroflexota bacterium | reverse complement strand
GTCGTCCGAGACCCTGGCGCTGCCAGGATGGCGGACGCTATTCTTGGCTGACGTGGAGATGTGTCATGGCGACCCGCGAGGCGCTGGCCTTTGACCTTTATGGCACCCTGGTCGATCCGATCCGGATTTGGACGCGGCTCGAGCGCGACATTCCAAACCTGGCCGTGCGGATTGCCGAAGTCTGGCGGCAGAAGCAGCTCGAGTACACCTTCCGCCTGACGGCGATGGAGCAGTATGAAGACTTCGAGCAGGTCACCCGCCGTGCCCTCGACTACGCCCTGGCCGTGACCGGCCACGACCTCGACCCAGACCAGAACGCGGCGCTCCTGGCGCAGTACGACGATCTCGAGCCGTTCGCCGACGTCGAGCCAGGCCTCCGCCGACTGCGCGAGGCCGGCTACCAGATGGTCATCTTCTCGAACGGCAGCCCGCGGATGATCGCCGCCGTCATGGAGCGGGCCGGGCTGCACACCTATCTCGAGGGCTTCGTCAGCGTCGACGAGGTCCGGGTCTACAAGCCGTCGCCACGAGTTTACCGCCACCTCGCCGCGCGCCTCGACCGCCCACTCGAACAGGTCCGCCTGATCTCCTCCAACTCGTTCGACATCCTCGGCGCCGCGGCCGTCGGGATGCCGGTCGCGTGGATCGACCGCTCCAAGGGCGTCTTCGACACCCTCGGCGACCCACCGGAGGTGGCCGTCACCTCGCTGACCGAGCTCGCCGATGCGTTGCAGGCCCGACCGGGCTGATTCTCCGCCATGGGGAGTCTGGGGCAATGCTCCAGTCAGCGACCGAAGCATCTCCTGCCCGGGAGCTCCGGCTGGTGACCGGAATCCCCTCGGTCAGATCGGAAGGACGGGAGCGACTATTGATAGCGTACACTGATGAAGGCTTGCGTTCGGACGATTCGAGGTCTCAGATGACTACATCCCGAGTGGCCGGATACGTTCTCCTGACACTGAGAGCTCGTCGGGAGGGTGAGCAGTACGTCTCCGAGTGTGTCGAGCTGGGCGTAGCCAGTTGTGGTGGTACGATCGACGAGGCCTTCGAGGCAATCAAGGATGCGGCGGCGGTCTATCTGCAGACACTGGACGACGAGGGGGAGCTCGAGCGAGTGCTCGCTGCGCGAGGGGTCGAGGTCATCCCGGGAGAGCCGCCTGAGGAAGGTGGCGAAATTCGAGTGATGGCGCGACCCAAGGAGTACGTCTCAGCAGAGCCGCTCCCTCTCCCGATCCCGGCGTGAGTGAGCAGCTCCCACTCTGCTCGAGCCCGAGCGCCAGCACTATCGCGCCGAGGCCGAGCGGCTCGTCGGCGAGCACGCCGCCGCCAGGAAGGGGGACCCGCTGGCGCGGACGCTCTGGTACGTCCTGCGGGCCCATCTCGCGCTCGGGGCGGACGAGCCAGTCCTGGCTCTCACCTGGTGCGTCCGCGCCGCGCTGGTCAACGGGGAGCACCTGACGCCTGACGAGTATCTCATGGACCTGCTCGAGCGCGGTCGCCTCTACGTCCTGCTCCAGAGGGGTCACGGGTCAGGGATCAAGGGTTAGGCAAGGATGCCTTCTCCGACCCGTGACCCCTCCCCTCAGCCTACCATCAACTTGCGGGCGCGGCCGGCGTCGTAGTCGCGGTCGTTGTACTCGTGGGGACCGATGAGCAGGTCGCCTTCGGCGAAGCGGCTGGCGCGGAAGGGACGGGTATCGACCACCTCAGGCTGACCCTGGATCGCCCACTCGGCCAGGGCTCGGCCGATCGCCGGCGCCGTCTTGAAGCTGCTGCCGTTGTCGCCGACGAAGAAGAACAGCCCAGCGGCCTCGGGGTGCTGGTCGAGGACCGGCTTGCCGTCGACGGTGGCGGTGATCGCGCCGGCCCAGCCACCCCGCATCGGGGCGTCGGCCGTGCCAGGGATCCGCCGAGCCAGCCGCTCGCGGGCTTGCGGGACGTAGTCGGCGTCGACCCCCTCGTCGAGCGTGTCGGGGTCGGCGAGCGGCTCGCGTTGGGAGAAGCCGACCAGGGTGCTGGCCCAGTTCGGCCCCTCCGGCCGCAGCCACATGTCGTTGATCCCGTCGATGCAGATCGGGTGGATCGGCGCCAGCGCCGATGGCCGTCGGAAGAGGGAGACCTGGATCCGGACCGGCTGGAGATCGACGTCGACGCCGACGCTCCTGAGCAGCGGGATGCCCCAGGCGCCGCCGGCCACCACGACGATCGGAGCCGAGATCGCGCCCGTGGCCGTCTCGACGCCCCCGACGCGGGCGCCGTCCATTCGGATCGCGGTCACCTCGGTCCGGGGCCGAAGCTCGGCCCCGAGCTGCTCGGCCCGCGTCAGGAAGCCATAGGTCGTACCAACCGGATCGGCGCAGCCGGACGTCGGCTCGTAGGCCGCCGCCGTGACGTCGTCGACCCGCCAGTCCGGTGCCAGCTCGCGCAGCTCCCGCGGGCCGACGATCTGGGTGTCGACGCCGACCCGCTCGAGCATCTCGACGTTCGCCCGGAGGTTCGCGACGTTCTCGGGCGAGACGATCCGGACCATACCGGTCTGCAGGAAGCCACAGGCGCCCGCTCCAACCCGCTCGTCCCAGTCGTGGAAGTAGGGCAGGCTGGCCCGAGCGAGCCGCGCCTCCGGCTCGTTGGTGTAGTGCATCCGGACCAGCGCCCCCGACTTGCCGCTGGCCCCCGCCGCCGGCCAGCGGCGCTCGCAGACCACCACCCGCTTCAGCCCCAGCGAGGCCAGGTGAAAGGCCGTGCTCGCCCCGATCACCCCGCCCCCCACCACCACCGCGTCCGCTGTCTGCACCATCGCCGACCTCCTCGCACCGCGCTCGTTCTCGCCCGCCCAAGTATGGCAGGCCCGCGGCCGGTTTGACGTCCTCGTGCTTGGATGGTACCGTCAAGTACCGCGAGCGCCTTTCATTCTTCAGGAGCCCACAGAAATTCCCATGGCCGTTGAGCTCGTTCGCTCCGTTTGCCCGCACGATTGTCCCGATACCTGCGCCATCATCACTACAGTCGAGAACGGCGAGGTCACCAGCATCGCGGGCGACCGCGACCACCCGATCACGCGGGGATACCTGTGTACCAAGGCGCGGTTCTACGTGCCGCGCATCACCCACGCGGATCGTATCCTTTACCCCCAGGCCCGGGTGGGGGCGAAGGGCGGGGGCGGCCGCTTCGAGCGGATAAGCTGGGACGAGGCGCTCGCGGAGATCGCCGGGCGATTCACCCAGATCCTCGCGGAGAGCGGCGGCGAGGCGATCCTCCCCTACAGCTACTCCGGCACCCTCGGGCTCGTCCACAACAACGGCATGGACCGTCGGTTCTTCTACCGCCTCGGAGCGACGGATCTGCTGCGGACGATCTGCACCGCGGCAGGCGAGGCGGGATACCGGGTGACGATGGGCAAGGTCATCGGCCCCGACCCCGAGGGCGTCGATCAGGCCGACCTGATCGTGCTGTGGGGCTCGAACGTCGCGTCGACCGGCCCGCATCTGCTGCCGATGATCAAGCGCGCCCGCCAGCGGGGCGCCACCCTGGTCTGCATCGACCCACGCCCGACCCGCTCCTCGCGGCTCGCCGACCACCACATCGCGATTCGGCCGGGCACCGACGCCTGCTTCGCGCTCGGGGTCATGCGAATTTTGATCGAGGAAGGGCTCTACGATCGGGAGTTCGTGGCCCGAAACACGGTCGGCTTCGAGGCGTTGGCCGAGCACGTCCAGGCCTACACCCCGGCCTACGTCGAGGCCGAGACTGGCGTGTCGCCCGAGACGCTGCTCTGGTTTGCCCGCCTCTACGGCCGGCATCCACGTAGCGTGGTCCGCCTCGGCTGGGGGATGCAGCGCTACAGCAACGGCGGGATGGCGGTGCGGACGGTCGCCTGCCTGCCCGCGCTGACCGGTGCCTGGCGGCACCCCGGCGGCGGCGTCCTGATCAGCAACTCCGAGGCGTTTCCGATCAACCGTGGCCTGCTCCATCGGCCCGAGCTGGCGCCCGGTCCGGTCCGCTCGGTGAATATGGTGGCGCTCGGCCAGGCGCTGACCGAGCTGACCGACCCGCCGATCCGCGCCCTCTACGTCTACAACTCGAACCCGGCGGCGGTGGCGCCCGACCAGGAGGTGGTGCGGCGGGGCCTGAGCCGCCCGGACCTGTTCACCGTGGTCCACGAGATTTTCCCAACCGACACGGTCGACTTTGCCGACATCGTCCTGCCGGCTACCACCCAGTTCGAGCAGACCGACATCCATTCGATGATGGGCTACTACCTCAACCTCAATCGGCCGGCCACCGCGCCCAAGGGCGAGGCCCGCTCGAATCACGACACGTTCTGTGCGCTGGCCGACGCGCTCGGGTTCGAGGAGGCCTGCTTCCGAGACAGCCAGGAGGACATGGTCCGCCAGGCGATGCAGGACACGCCGCACTGGTCGCACGCCAGCTACGAGGAGCTCGTCGCCCGCGGCTCGGTCCGCGCCCAGACGCCGACCACCCCGTACGTCCCCTTCGCCGACGGCGTCTTCCCGACCCCCTCCGGCAAGATCGAGCTGTACTCGGAGCGCATGGCCGCCGAGGGGCTGCCGGGGCTGCCGACCTACACCCCGCTGGCCGAGCGCGTCGAGCGCGCCGCGGCAGCGCCCTACCCCTTGCGGCTGCTGAGCCCCGCCTCCCACCTGATGACCTCGTCGAGCCACGGCAACTTTGCCGCCCTCGAGCCGAACGAGCGCCCCTGGTTGGAGATCGGCTCGGCCGACGCCGCCGCCCGCGGCCTCGCCGACGGCGATCCGGTCCGCGTCTGGAACGACCGCGGCGAGTGCGAGCTGGTGGTCAAGCTGGTGCCCGGCCTCCAGCCGGGCGTCGTCGTTACCGAAAAGGCGCGCTGGCCGAAGCTCAGCCCCGATGGCCGCAACGTCAACGCCACGACCTCACAGCGCCGCTCCGACCTGGGCGGCGGCGCCACCTTCCACGAAAACCTCGTCCAGGTCGCCGCCTCAGCACCGTAGCCGGCCGCGCCGTGCCCCAGCCCTCCAAGGAGCGTCGTCCGTAGGGGTGGGGCTTGCCCTGCCCTCCGCCCCCACGAGCTGGCTGCCCACCAGATGAAGCTGCCGGGCACCGGTGGACCGGTATGCAAGTTGCATAGAGAGTCCACGGAAAGGCACGGCAGGGGTATAGGCATCGGTCCGATAAAACGGTATTATCAAGACGGTAACGGGGCTCTTGTTGTTTCCGGCAGGGTTGTCCAGCCTGGCGGGCCCTGCCTTTATGCTGTCATAGGACGGGAGAGTGATCGAGGCAAGGGCGGTCCGATACGGTAGCGTCGGCGTTGAGCGACGGTTCCGACGAGAGCTCGAGGTGCTGACCGGCGTCCTGACCTGGGCGCTGCTGACTGCCCCTATCTGGGGTGCGCTGCTGGCGCCGGCCCAGCTCATCGTCTTCCTGCTGGTCTTCAACGCCTACTGGCTTTACAAGTCGGCCAGCATGACCCTGGCAGCGCTGATCGGCTACCGTCGCTTGATCGACGGCCAGCGCAGGAACTGGCTCGGGGCCTGTCGAGCCCAGCCAGGCTGGCAGCGGATCCAGCACCTGGTGGTGATCCCCACCTACCGCGAGCCGCCAGAGGTGCTCGAGGTCATGCTCGACCACCTCGCCGGGCAGGACTTCCCGCGTGAGAACACCTGGGTGGTCCTGGCGTTCGAGGAACGCGACGAGGGAGCCCGCGAGCGCGCGGCGCGGCTGGTCGAACAGTTCGAGGGGCGGTTCGCCCGCCTCTGGGTGACCTACCATCCCGATCGCGAGGGAGAGCTGCGCGGCAAGTCCTCCAACCTGGCCTACTCGGTCCGCTGGGCCAAGCGGGAGCTCGTCGACGAGCTCCATGTCGACCTGCAAGATGTCGTCGTCACGGTCTGCGACGCCGACTCCCGCTTGCACACCCGGTATCTGAGCGCGCTGACCGCCCAGTTTCTGGCTCACCCGCTACGGCGCTACCGAATCTGGCAGCCGGCGTTGATGTTTTACTCGAACGTCTGGCGTATCCCGGCCCTGGCGCAGATCAGCGCCGGCCTCTATTCGGTCTGGCAGCTCTCGCGGCTGGCTGCCCGCTACAAGCTGGTCACCCAGTCGACCTACTCGCTGGGGCTAGCGACGGCTGACGAGGTTGGCTACTGGGACGTCGACGTCATCCCGGAAGACTCGCGGATGTTCTTCAAGGTCTTTTTCGCCCTGAGCCACGAGGAGGAGGTGCGAGTCGAGCCGATCTTCCTACCGGTCATGGCCGACGCCGCCGAAGGATCGGATTTCTGGAAGACCATGGCGAATCATTACCGCCAGACGCGCCGCTGGGCCTGGGGCGCCTCGGACATCCCCTACGTCGTCGAGGGCAGCCTTGCCGCCACGGGTGTGCCGCTCTGGCCGCGACTGCGGCGGGCCGGCTTCTACGTCGAAGAGCACATCGTCTGGCCGACGCACTGGTTTCTGCTAACGCTCGCGGCGAAGCTGGTCCCGTTCCTGGCTCCGGCCTTTGTTTACACCCCGACGATGGTGTGGATGACTGAGCTCTCGGCCTCACTCCTGATGGCGTGCTTGCCCTGCCTCGCGACCATCGCCTGGATCGACCATCGGCTGCGGCCGGCCCGACCGGAGCCAGCCGCGTGGTGGAGCGGTCTGGTCGGTGTGGCGAGCTGGATTCTCACGCCGGTCGTCGGGCTGGTCCTGACGGCGCTGCCGGCCGTAGACGCCCACACCCGCCTCCTGCTCGGCCGCTACATGCACTACCAGGTCACCGAGAAGCTCCCAGCCGACCGCCGCTACGGCATCCCCACCTGGACCGACGGCGCCTCCTCGCCCGAAGCCGCCTGAGCGGGTCGCGGGTCGCGGGTCACGAGCCCCCCGCTGCTGGTGCGGAGCTGATCGATAGCGGTACGGTACACCCGTGCTTCAGGCTCGCGCTCAAGAATCGAGTACTCCGGACTCGCGACTCGGGCTCGGCCGCTGGGCCGACCTCCTGGCTCCCGCGTTGATCGTCGCCGTCGGCCTGCCGATGCGGCTGGCAAACATCGGCAGCTACAGCGGCAAGGCCGACGAGGGGACCCGCGCCCAGCAGCTCCTGCTGATGGCCGAGTGCTTCCGCCCGGTCCGTGACATCTTCGCCTCGCAGGGGCCGCTCTCACTCGACGTCTTCTATCCCGCCTTCGTCCTGCTGGACGAGACCCTGGCCGGCGCCCGCCTGGCCGTCGTGGCCTACTCGATCCTGGCCGTCCTGGCCGTCTACTGGATCGCGCGGATGGTCGGCGGTCGCCTCGGAGGCTGGGCCGCGGCAGCCCTGCTGCTGCTGAGCCCGACCTACCTGGAGAGCTCCCGCCTGGCCCTGGTCGAGATCCCGGCGGTGCTCCCCGCGCTTCTCGCCCTCGGAGCGGCCCTCGCCTACCAGCGCGGAGGCCAACGAGCCTGGCTGCTGGCTTCCGCGCTGACGCTCGCCCTCGCGCTGGCCATCAAGCCGATGATCGTCGCCGTCGTCCCGGCCGTCGGCCTGGCCCTGCTGCTTCGAGTGGAGAGTGGAGCGTGGAGAGACGAGAGTGGGTCCGTCCTCGCTCGTCTCTCCAGTCTCGGCTCTTCACTCTCCACTCTTGCCGTCTACGTACTCGTCGCCACCAGCGTGCTCGGGGCGATCGTGGTCGCGGTCGGGCCGGCCGAGCTGTACGATCAGATGGTGCGCTATCGGGTCGGCTCGCGCCAGGCCGAGGGGTGGAGCCTGGCCGAGAACTGGGCGCTGCTCTGGGGCGAGCTGCGCTGGGAGCAGCCCGCCTTTTTTGGCCTGGCCGCACTCGGCGCGGCCGCCCTGATGGTCGACCGGCCGCGGCCCGGGTTGCCGCTCGTCGTCTGGGCGACGGCGACGTTCGCCCTCCTGCTGATGTATTCCCCGCTCGCGACCAAGCACGCCGCCCTCCAGCCTCCGCCCACCGCCCTCCTAGCCGGCGCCGGGCTCGGCTGCGCCTGGCGTCGCCTCCGGAGTGGGGCATGGAGTATGAGGCACGGAAGCCGAGGGACAAGCCTCGTTTCCGCGTTCCTCACGCTCTATGCTGGATGCGTCCTCGCTTTCGTCTGGGCGCTGCCGAACATCGCCGCTCGCGACAGCCGGGCGATGAGCGTCGGCGACCTCGGGTCCGACCTGCCCTACCGGGAGGAAAGCGCCCTGATCCAGGCGCTGACCGCGCCGACCGACTACATCCTGGTCGACGACGCCTACCTGGCATTCCTCAATCGGCGGCTGGTGCCGCCCGGTCTGGTCGACACGTCGATCTTCAGGATTCGCTCGGGCTCACTCTCCGGCGCTGAGGTGGTCAACCAGGCCGAGGCCTTCGACGTCCGACTGATGCTCCTCCTCAGCGACAACCTGCGCGAGCTGCGGCGGTTCCGCGACTGGGCCGACGAGCGTTTCGTCGTCGTCAAGATCAACGAGCGCTCGAACCGCAAGGACCGCGCGCTCTACCTCCGCGAGGATGCCGACCTCGCCGCCGCCCGTGAGCAGGTGCGGCGCCTGGTCCCGAACGCCCAGCCCCTCGACGCGGTCCTGGCCGGCCAGCTCCGCCCCCGCGCCTTCGCTCTCGACCAGACCAGCCTCCGCGCCGGTGGCGCCACCAGCCTGACCGTCGAGTGGGAGGCAGTCGCCCCGATCGCGGTCGACTGGCACCCGATCACCTTCCTCCGCGATCGCGATGGCAAGCTGGTCGACCAGGCCGAGCGCGCCCTGGGCGGTGGCAGCGGCGGGACCTCGACCTGGGCGCCGGGCCGCTGGGTCTTCCGAACCTCGTCGCTGACCGTCCCGCCGCGCACCCCGCCCGGCGAATACGCCCTCAACCTCGGCCTCTACGACTCGAAGGCCCGCCGCATGGCAACCGTAACCGACGGCCAGGGCGTCGGCGGCGAAGAGATCCCCCTGGCGAGCATCACGATCCGCTAGCGCGCCCCTACGATCGGGCGGATCCACCCTGCCAGAGTTGTGATGGCGACGGCGACCACGACACCGCTCGCGACCAGCGCGTAGCGCAGCGTGGCCGGCTCGAGCAGCGTCCAGCGGGCGTGGACCATGCTGGCGGCGCACGCCAGGACCAGCAGTGCGCCGAGCGCCTGATGTCGTGGCAGGCTCGACGTCAGCAGGCGCTGGACCTCCAGCATCGCGAGTGGGACCACGATCGGGAACAAGTGCGAGAGGACCCGCCCCTCGTCGCCGCGCGCGATGACGAGCTGGAGCACGACCAGCACGCCGAAGACGAGCGCTCGGCGCTGGAAGTCGGTCGGTCCGGGCAGGTTCCTGACCGCTAGCAGCCAGAGCGCCCCGAACGTCGAGAACAGGTCGAACAGGTCCGCAAGCGGCAGGATGCCCTGGCGGAACGCCCGCGGGTCCGGCGCAAGCGTGGCCAGGGCGCCGCTAGCCAGGAGCCCGCCAGACCAGAGCTTCAGCAAGGCGGCGGCGGTGAGCGCGCCAAGGGGCAGCAGGACGACGAGCGTAGCGGTGTAGCGAGGCGCGACTGTGGGGGGGTGTGGGGCGCTACCGGCAACCGCATCAGGTCGGACGCCATCCGGTCGCTCGCTCGTCGACCTTACGGCGAAGTAGAGCGGGATCAGCAGTAACCCCGTCTCACGATTGAGCGTCCCCAGCACCACCGCGATCAGGAACGGCCAGAACCAGCCACTCGCCAGCGCGAGGAACGCCACCGCCTCAGCCAGGTAGCTCACGGCGTCGACATAGGTCGGGGTTGTCAGCAGCCGAACCGCCCCACCCGACGTGGCGAAGAGGATAGAGCCCGCCAGAGCAGCCGGCCAACCCAGCCCGAGCACCCGCTGGTAGGCGTAGAGCGCCAGGCTGGCCAGCACGAGTGATCCCACCGTGAGGACCGTGAAGCCGGCGATCGGGCCGCCCGGCCAGCCTCCGGCCAGCAGCGGCGACAGGACTCGGAATGTGTACGGCAAGCGCGCCAGGAACCGCCCCGACTCGGCCATCTCGACATACTCGCCGGCGTCATCCTTCAGGAGCCCCGCCCGCTCGGTCCCGAAGAAATGCATCCCCAGCACGACCGCCGACACGAGCAGGGTGGCGA
>JACCZL010001018.1 GCA_013695975.1 Chloroflexota bacterium | reverse complement strand
GGGGCGGGGCTTGCCCCGCCCCTACAGGCTGGGATAAGCCCCGCCCCTACAGGTGACCTGTCTACGGCAACCACTCGATGGCGCCGTAGCCGCCTTCGCCGGCGATGCAGTAGTTGGCCGGGCCGTCTACGGCGACGACGTGGAGGGCCTCGCCGGAGAAGACGGCTAGCCACTGGCCGTCCGGGGACCAGGCCGCCGACGGGTCGTCGTCGTAGAAGTAGGTCACCCGCCGCAAGTCCGAGCCGTCCGGGCGGATCACCCAGATGTCCCAGGGCACGCCGTGGGCGTGGGCCACCGCACTGCGAAACCAGGTGTAGGCTGGGCTCCCCCTTCCCTTGAAGGAAGGGGGCTGGGGGGCTCGGTTAGCCATCCCTGCCGTCGGATCCCCGACAGCCGCGAAGGCGATCCAGGCGCCGTCGGGCGAGAAGCGGGGGAAGGCCAGGCTAGTCAGCGACGGGTTGTCGACGAGTACCCGCTCGATGCCGGTCGCCAGGTCGGCGATGACCAGCCGATCGGACTCCTCGGCGCGGATGAAGGCGACCCGAGCGCCATCCGAGGAGGCGGTCGGCGAGAAGGCCTGGTCGGCCACGACGTAGGCCGACGAGCCGTCCGCGCTCAGGCGCTCGACACGGGTCCCGGCGATCACGCCGGCCGCCGTCTGGCGCTGGAACACGAGCGAGCCATCCGGTAGCCAGGCCGGTGAGCCGAGCACCTCGCCCGGCTGGCTGGCCGGGATCACCTGGAGGGGTTGGCCGCCAGCGGGCCCGAGGATCAGCAGATCCTGATTGCCGATCTGCTGGTCGGCCGGCCGCGAGAAGCGGGCGACGGCCAATCGTGACCCGTCGAGTGAGCGGGCCACGCTCGTGACGACACCCTGGACCGGCAGCACCGGCAGGCTGGAGGTGGTCCGATCGGGGAGCTCGATCAGGGCCAGCCCGCTCGCCCGCGGCAGCAGCAGCCGCCCGCTCACCCCAACCTGTGGATCCGGCGCGCAGGTGTGGGCGGTGCTGCCGATCGGTAGACCGCTGAGCACCGCGATAGCCAGCGCCAACGCCCAGCCAGCGCGCCGAAGGCCCACCCGAGCACCGTACATCGAAACGCCTCCGCGGGCGATGATCTGGTCCAGACCGTACGCCAGCGCGTCGCGCTCGGTCAAGAAAGCGGCGGTGGTATACTCAGCCCGCCGTGAGATCAGGCGCCGAGAGCGGAGCAGCAGCGGCGACGCTCAGCGTGGTCGTAGTCGGGAGCGCCCGCTACCCGGTGCCCCCACAAGGTCTGCGAGTCGGGCGCTCCGCGGACAACGACATCGTCCTCCCCGACCCGAACGTCTCGCGCCAGCACCTGCTCATCTGGACCACACCCCGGGGGACCTTCCTCCGCGATCTCGGCAGCCAGAATGGGACCTATGTCGATGCCGCTCGGGTCGGCCCCGGCCCGGAGGTCGTGCCGCCGGGCGCCAGAGTGCGGCTCGGGCGGTCCGAGCTGCGGATCGAGCGTCGCCCGAATAAGCGCGGGCGGCGAGCCGGTCCGCGTCCCAGCCTGGTCGGGCTCGTGGCCGGCCTCGCGGTGATCGGGCTGCTCGTGCTCGCGGGGTTGGCGCTGGTACGGACCGAGGCAGTGAGCCGCGTGGGCGCCGTGCCTGCCGCGGAGGCGATCGAACCGAGCGCAGGCGGCGCACCGGACCCGCCGGGGTCGCGCCGCGATCCCGGCCTCGTCCGCGCCCTCAGTGGGGCCGTACAAGTCCTGATGCGGATCGAGACCGGTCAGATCAGCACCGGCTCAGGGACCGTCATCACGCCCCGCGGCCACATCCTGACGAATTACCACGTCGTCGGCGACAACGCGAGTGGGCGACTGCACAACCGCACCGGCGAGGTCATCATCGCCGTGCCGCCAGCCGAAGGCGAGCCGGCCCGGCCCAGGTTTCTGGCGCGGATCGCCGCGTCGGACCCGACGCTCGACATCGCGCTGCTGCGGATCTCGGCGCCGGTCGGCGGCGGGCCGCTGCCGACCGAGCTGGACCTGGTCGCGGTGCCGATTGGCGACTCCGACGCCGTCAAGATTGGTGACCCGCTGACCATCGTCGGCTATCCCGGCGTCGGCGGCCAGGGCGTGACGGTGACCCGCGGAATCCACTCCGGTGTCCAGACCCTGCGCGGCCAGAGCGGTACCTTCTTTAAGACCGACACCGAGATCAGCGCCGGCAACAGCGGCGGGACGGCCATCAACGCCGCCGGCGAGCTGGTCGGCATCCCGACCGCCGGCGTGACGAACCAGTCGGCGACCGCTCGGCTGGGGCTCGTCCGCCCGATCAACCCGGCCCGCCCGCTGATCGACCGCGCGCTGCAAGAGTAGTGCTCAGCCACCGTGAAGATCAGGGGTAGCCCCACGAGCCGCGCAAGATCTTGGGGGCCAGCCGGGGCCGAGGGTAAACTAATTTTGACCTTGGGCTTGTGGTACCCTGCTCAGGGGAGGCCAAACCGATCCAGGGGAGGACCCGCTCACATGAAGGTCCGCGAGATCATGACTCGGCACGTCGTGACGGTGACCGAGGATACACCGCTGCTCGAAGTGGCGAGCCTACTATCCGAGCGTCGGATTAGCGCCGTGCCGGTGTGCGAGGAAGGCGGCGCCCTGGTCGGCGTCGTCAGCGAGTTCGACCTGCTGGCCCGTGAGGGCAAGACCGCCAAAGACGTGATGTCGCCGGGCGTCATCAGCGTCAGCGAGGACACCGACGTCGAAGAGGCGCGCTTCTTGCTGGTCGAGCGCAAGATCAGGCGTCTGCCGGTCCTCTCCGGCCAGAAGCTCGTCGGGATCGTCAGCCGCTCCGACATCGTCCGCGAGCTGACCCTCCACTGGATCTGCGAGGCCTGCGGCGAGATGACGCGGGCGAAGCTGCCGCCCGATCGGTGTTGGAAATGCGGCACGGCCGACCGCTTCCGCCACGAGCGGCAGCATCCGGGCATGTAGTGTGCGTTAGAGGGTGTCATGACTAGCAGAAAGACCGAGCGCGGCAAGGCCACGCGTGGAGACGGCCGTGGCGCTACGGCGACCGCGAGCCCCAAAGGCGCCGAGCGGTCCACCCGGCGCAACGGGCCCGCCGACAACGGCGCCACCACCGCGGAGCGGCAGGTCGCGCCAGAGTACGACCTGCGCAAGTCCAGCGAGTCGCCGGAGACGCTGGTCGAGTTCTACCGCCAGATGATGCTGATCCGCCGGTTCGAGGAGAAGACCGGCGAGATGTACACCCGCGCCAAGATCGGCGGCTACTGCCACCTCAATCTCGGCGAGGAGGCGACGATCGTCGGCGCGATGTCGGCCCTCGAGCCGCGCGACTACATCTTCACCAACTACCGCGAACACGGCTACAGCCTGGCCCGCGGGATGGACCCGAAGCGAGTCATGGCCGAGCTGTTCGGCAAGGAGACCGGGATCTCGCGGGGGCGCGGGGGCTCGATGCACCTGTTCGATGTCGAGGCTCGCTTCATGGGTGGCTACGCGATCGTCGGCGGCCAGCTCCCGCTCGCCACCGGCGCCGGACTAGCAATCAGCTATCGCGGCGGCGACGAGGTGGTGCTCTGTCAGATGGGCGACGGCACCACCAACATTGGAGCCTTCCACGAGTCGCTCAACATCGCCCAGCTCTGGAAGCTGCCGGTCATCTTCTTCATCGTCAACAACCAGTACGGGATGGGGACGACCGTCGAAAAGGGCTCGGCCCTGCCGGAGCTCTACCAGAAAGCCTGCGCCCACAACATGCGCTCCGAGCGGGTCGACGGCAACGACCTGCTCGCGGTTCGCGAGGCGACCCAACGCGCCGTCGAGGTGGCCCGCACCGAGAAGCTGCCGACGCTCCTCGAGGCCGTCAGCTACCGCTTCCGCGGCCACTCGGTCGTCGACCCCGCCCGCTACCGCCCGGAGGACGAAGTCCAGCGCTGGCGGGCGCTCGATCCGGTCCTGGCGTTCGCCCGGTCGATGCGCGAGGCCGGCTTCCTCGACGAGGCCCGAATCACGGAGATCGACGAGGAGATCGGCCAGGTCGTTGAGGACTCGGTCCGCTTCGCCGACGAGTCGGCCGACCCGAAGCCGGACCAGCTCTTCACCTTCGACTACGCGACCGACGTCCCGAACGTAGACCGTTCCCTACCGGGCGACCACGCCGGAACGAAGGATAAAGAGGCTTAGCCATGCCGGAGCTGACCTACCGCCAGGCGCTGCAGAACACCCTCCGCGAGGAGATGCAGCGCGACGAGAACGTGTTCTTGATGGGCGAGGAGATCGGCGTCTTCGAAGGCTCGTACAAGATCACGGCCGGCCTACTCAAGGAGTTTGGCGAGAAGCGGGTCCGCGACACGCCGATCGCCGAGGAGGGGTTCGTCGGCGCGGCGATCGGCGCCGCGATGCTCGGCCTCCGTCCGGTCGTCGAGATCATGACGATCAACTTCATCCTGCTGGCGATGGACCAGATCGTCAATCACGCCGCCAAGATCCACTACATGTTCGGCGGCCAGTGCAAGGTCCCGATGGTCATCCGCACCCCAGGCGGCGGCGGCCAGCAGCTTTCGGCCACCCACTCCCAGAACTTCGAGGTCTGGTTTGCCCACGTGCCCGGCATGAAAGTCGTCGCGCCCTCGACGCCGGCCGACGCGCGGGGCCTCCTCAAGGCCGCCATCCGCGACGACGACCCCGTCCTCGTCCTGGAGAACCTGGCCCTTTACAACACCAAGGGCGAGGTCCCAACCGACACGCCCGACGATGGGGTGCTGCCGATCGGCGTGGCCGAGGTCAAGCGCCAGGGTAGCGACATCACGATCGTGTCCTACTCGCGGATGGCGGCCGTCGCGCTCAACGTGGCCGAGCAGCTTGCCGACGAGCACGGCATCAGCGCCGAAGTCGTCGACCTGCGCTCGCTCCGTCCGCTCGACCGCGCCACGATCGTCGAGTCGGTCCGCAAGACCAACCGCGCCGTCGTCTTCGAGGAGGACTGGCGGATGTACGGGATCGGGGCCGAGGTGGCCGCGACGATCCAGGAAGAGGCCTTCGACTACCTGGACGCGCCGGTGCGGCGGATCGGGGCGGCGGAGGTGCCGCTGCCGTACGCCAAGGTGATGGAAGTGGCGGCCCTGCCGGCGGCGCAACACCTGGCCGACGCCGTGCGGGCGACGCTCGACGCGTCCGGTGGGGCGCGCAACAACGGAGGAGCGACCCGTGGCTGAGGTGACGATGCCGCGCCTGAGCGACACGATGACCGAGGGGACGATCGCCCGCTGGGTCAAGCAGCCCGGCGAGGAGGTGGCCAGGGGCGACATCCTGGTCGAGATCGAGACCGACAAGGCGACGATGGAGCTGGAAGCCTACGAGGCCGGCGTGATCGAGCAAGTCCTGGTCCAGGAGGGTCAGACCGTGGCGATCGGCCAGCCGATCGCGCGCATCGGGTCCGGCAACGGCCAGACAACCCAGGCCGCACCGGCCGAGGCGACGGAGCAGGCCCCCGCCGTAGGGGCGGTTCGTGAACCGCCCACGGCCCAGCCGAGCGGCGAGGCCGACGGCGCGGACCAGGTAGGAGCCGCCACGACCGGCGCCGTGGCCCCGGGTGACGAGGGCCGCGCCGCCGAGCCAACCCCGGGCGAGGGGACCGTCCAGCCAGCGCGGGCGGCCGATGTCG
>JACCZL010001017.1 GCA_013695975.1 Chloroflexota bacterium | reverse complement strand
CTACGGAGGTGACCATGACGCGGCCGATCGGCTTCATCGGCGTCGGGACGATGGGCGGACCGATGACCCGCAATTTGTTGCAGCGACATTTCCCGGTGACGGTCTTCGACCTCAACCGCGAGGCCGTCGAGGAGGTGCGAGAGTACGGCGCGGAGGCGGCCGCGAGCTGCGCTGATTGCGCGTCGCGGGCCGACGTGGTCATCACGATGCTGCCCTCCTCACCGCACGTCGAGGAGGCCGTGCTTGGCGCCGAGGGGGCGCTGGCGGGCATGAAGCCGGGCAGCGTCCTCATCGACATGAGCACGATCGATCCGCTGGTCACGCGACGGGTCAACGAGGCGGTCACCGCTCGCGGGTTCAGAATGCTCGACGCGCCGGTCAGCGGCGGCTCGATCGGCGCTCGGGACGCGACCTTGACGATCATGGTCGGCGGCCCTGAGGATCTCTTCGAAGCGTGTAAGCCGATCTTCGAGGCCCTGGGTCGCAAGGTGATCCATTGCGGCGACGTCGGGATGGGTGAGGTGGTGAAGGTCGTCAACAACCTCATCGCCGGGGTCAGCATGGCCGTGGTCGCCGAGGCGTTCAACATTGGTGTCCAGGCCGGCGCCGACCCTCGCAAGATGTACGAGGTGATCAGCCAGTCTTCTGGCCAATGCTGGAGCCTGGATCGCTGCCTGCCCTACGCCGGCGTCGTGCCAGAGGCCCCGGTCAACAACGACTTTGCGCCGGGATTCATGGTCGACTTGATGCGCAAGGATCTGGGTCTGGCTATGTCGGCGGCGCAGGGGGTGCGGGCGCCGGCCCTGCTGGCCTCGGTCGCGCACGAGCTCTTCGGCGCCGCGTCAAATCTGGGATTCGGCCGGCGCGACATGTCGGCGGTCCAGAAGGCGGTCGAGGCGCTCACGGGCGATTAGGCTGGCCGGGTGGGGCTCTGGGAGAGGTTCTGGAGCGCGGTCCTCGGCGACGCGGACTCGCCGCCGGGCTTTCCTGCCGTGACGTCAGAACAGCCCTGGCACGGCCGTGCCGAGCCTGCCCCTGCGCGCCTCGACGCGGTGGTCGAGGTGCGGGCGCAGCGCGCCGCGGAGCGTCTCGTCGAGGACGAGCGGCTACGGCGGAACCTGACTGACGAGCAGTTCGGGCCGTTGCTCGGGTGGGCGCTCGCTCTGGTGGACCGGGTAGCTGAGGCGACGGCGGGAGAATCGGACGAGGCAGCCGAAGGGCGCCTCGATCGGGTTGTCGTCCAGCTTCGGGAGACGCTCAGCGAGGTTGACCGGCTCGCCGGAGCGCTCGGGGTTGCCGATGCGGCTCAGGTCGACAGATTGATCGCTGGGGTGATTCGGACGAAGGACCTGGACGCCAGTCGACGGATCGTCATGGACTGCGCGGATGACCCGCCGAAGGACACGGCTGTCGACGGGGATCGAGTGTGAGTCGTCGACGCCGCGAGGGCGGCTTGCCGGTCTGGCTGGTGCTCGCCGCGACCGTCGTGCTGCTGGCGGTCGTCGTCTGCAACCTGCCGTCGCTCCGACCCGTGCCGCCGACGCCCCAGGCAAGCGATTGGTATCAGCTCTACTTCACCGAGCCGGGGAGTCCGGACCGCCCGGCGAGCGGTCGGGGCGGGATCGACGAACGGTTCGTCGAGTACGTTGACGGGGCGACGCGCAGCCTCGACGTCGCGGTCTACGATTTCGACCTCGAGAACGTCGCCAGGGCGCTCGCGCGGGCGCGGGCGCGGGGGGTCGCCGTGCGGATGGTGCTGGACAGCGACACGATTGCCAATACCCGCGACGAGGACATCCAGCGCGCCATCGGCATCCTCGATCAAGGCGCTGTCCCCTTCGTCGGGGATGAGCGAACGGGGATCATGCACCACAAGTTCGCGGTCCGAGACGGCGAGGAGGTATGGACCGGCTCGTGGAACATGACGGTTGGCGACACCTATCGGCTCAACAACAATGCTGCCCGGCTGCGGTCGTCCGAGCTCGCGGCGCACTACACGGTCGAGTTCGACGAGATGTTTGTCCAGCGGCGATTCGGGCCAAGCAAGCCGCGCGGCGGGTCATTCGCCGCCATCGAGATTGGCTCCGGCCGGGTCGAGGCACTTTTCTCGCCCGTCGAGAACGTTGCGGGGCGGATCGCGGAGCGCGTGAGCGCGGCCGAAAGCAGCGCCAACTTCCTGGCGTTCTCGTTCACCCACGACGGAATTGGACGAGCGGTGGTCGAGCGAGCGCGGGCCGGCGTCGCGGTTGCGGGGGTGTTCGAGCGGACAGGGTCGCTCACCCGCTTCAGCGAGTTTGGCCCGATGCGCGAGGCGGGACTCGCCGTGTACCAGGACGGCAACCCCTATCTGATGCACCACAAGGTGTTTATCCTCGATGGGCGGGCGGTGATCTTCGGCTCGTTCAACTTTAGCCAGAGCGCCGACCGCGAGAACGACGAGAACTGTCTGATCGTCGAGGATGCCGGCTTCGCCGAGGCGTTTGCCAGCGAGTTCAATCGAATCCTCGTGCGCGCGAAGGCCTCGACCGAGTCTCGAGAGGCGCCAGACCGCGATCGGCCACGCTAGCGGGTGCTACGCACCCTCGCCTATCTCGAGCCAGGTGACTTCATGGTCGGCCCAGCTCGTCGGCGTGTAGCCCATAGCGGAACCGTCCCGACCCAGACGTTGGCCAATGCTCCTGGTGACCGCTTCGCGGAGTAGCGTGTCGAAGGCCGCGGCGTCGCGGACGGGCGCGCGAAGCTCGCCTTGCCGCCGCGCTCCGATGCCGAGGCTGACGAGCCATCGTGAGGAACCCGCGGCTCCGGCGGTGTAGGTCACGCTGAGATAGGCGCCGCCGACTCGGATCGCGCGTGTCTCAGGACCCGGTGATGGGCGTGGGTCGCCGACTGCCACGGCAGCGCGACGGCCTGAGGGGAGGGTCCATTCGTGCGAAGCGGCTGGCGGCGCGGTCGGTACGGTGCGGCCGTCGATCAGGTCCAGCGCGACCGCGCCACCCAGGTGGACATGCCAGGTCATCCGGCGCGGGTGGGGAGGAGGACTCAGCAGCAAGGCACGCCAGCCGATCGGACACCGCTCGGCCAACGCCTGCAGGATTGCCGTCCGAACGCGCGTCGCGATCAGGGCCGGATCATGGTCGGGGTCGAGGATGACGGGATCAGACGTCGGCGCGGGGCCGGCGAGCGCCGTCCACCACCGTGATGGCGACCGCCAGCTCGCGGCGACGAATCCGCGAGCTGGCGGGAAGGAGGCGGCGTCCGGGTACGTCAAGGCTAGGCCCCCTAGGGTGATACCATGTACGCGCTAGAAGGCATCTCTAGGACGCCGACGTTCGCGGTACAGGCGGGAGTCAGAAAGGATTGGGGTAGGTCGATGGAGCTCTGGGAACGCATGGCGGAGCTCATGCTGCGGCTGATCGACCAGTACGACGATCAGGCCATCTTCCTGTGGCTGCTGATCGAGGAGACCGGGTTTCCGCTGCCGCTGCCGGGTGACATGGCGATGCTCCTGGCGGGCTATCGCTCTGGCCAGGGCAAGATGAACCCGATCTGGGCACTGTTCCTGCTCGAGCTGGCCACCGTGCTGGGCGCCTCGGTGCTGTTCTGGCTGGGCGCGCGGGGTGGGCGCCCGCTCCTGCACCGATACGGCCGCTACGTCCGCCTGGACCGCGCCAAGCTCGATCGCGCTGAGAGCTGGATCCATCGGCGTCAGAAAATTGCCATTTTCTGCGGTCGGATCATTCCAGGCTTGCGGAACGTGACGGTCATCGCGGCGGGCGTGTTTGGAGTTCCATATCTGACATTCCTCCCGGCGTTTTCGCTGGGCTCGTTCATTTACATCGCGTTCTTCTTCTCGCTCGGCATGTTTGTCGGGCCCCAGGCGCTCGAGACGGTCGGCCAGATCCGCCTGCCGATCCGGGTGGTCGTGAGTATCGTGCTGTTCTTCGGCCTCGGGACCTTTCTGGTGCTGATGTACCGGCGGGCTGCTCCGATTCGGCATCTCGCCCGCGAGCCCGCCGCGGAGGTTCGGAAGATCGAGACAAGTGTGATGGCCGGATTGCTGGCGACACTGGAGATGGGGCTTGGGGTCAACGTCCTGCTCTACGCGCTGGCAGCGGCGGGGTTTGGGGTGCCGGAGCGGGCGTTGCTGCAGTTCCTCGAGCAGGCTGCTACCCGCGTCGGCACGGGTAGCAGCGTGCCGTTCGGGGCCTTCGTGCTCAGCTACATCTTCGTCGGCGGGCTGGGCTGGGCCTTGCTGTACACGTACCTCGCCGTCCCGCTGCTTCGGTCGGTGCCTCCCTGGGTCCGAGGCCTGCTCTTCTCGGCGTTGCCGCTTGCCGCCTCCCTGCTGATCGTCATGCCGGTGCTGGGGGCCGGCTTTTTCGGCCTGGGCCTGGGCGTCGGCTACCTGCCGCTGGCCGGAGAGATCGTGCGCAACGCGCTCTTCGGCGTGGGGCTGGCCGCGTCCTACTCGTTGTTGCGAGTGGCTCGGCAGCGACCGGCGCGGGCCGTCGAGACGACGCCCTGAACCGGGCAGGGCGTCAATGAGGACACGGCGTCGGGCATCGCAGGCGGTACAGGTGGACCGCCGCCCGAGCCGTGTCCGCCTGGTCGGTCCAGTCGTCGTGATTCTCGGGCTGATCGCGGCGCTGGTCACCTTCGTGGTGACGCCGTGGGCCGGGGAGCCCCAGCCCGAAGTGGATGTTGCTCCGACTGTTCTGGATAGGAGCGCCACGGCCGCGAGCTTCCCGCCACCGCCCCCGACGCCGCCGGCGACGCCGATCGCCCGCCGGCCGGTGGTGGCACTTGACGCGGGCCACGGCGGTCCCGACGACGACCTGCCGCGCGCCGACCGGTCTGGTCGGCTCCTGCCGTGGTACCGCGAGGGCGACAATTCGGGCGCGATCTTCCGCTCGAATGGCGGGTCTGAGCTGCGGGAGAAGGACCTGACGTTGCGGCTGGCGCTCGCGACGGCTGACCTGCTCGAAGCTGAGGATGTGCTGGTGGTGGTCACTCGCCGTGAGGACGTTCCGGTCAACCTCGAGAGGCGAGACTTGAACGAAGACGGGAAGCTCGACCTGGTCGACGAGCTGCTCGCGCGCATCGACCTGATCAACCGATCTCAGGCCGATGTGCTGGTGTCGATCCACCTCAACGCCCACCCCTCCCCGAGCATGCGCGGGACCTATGCCAACTATGCGAGTGGACGGCCCTTCACTCGGGAGAGCATCCGGCTGGCGGTGACCCTGCACCAGCAGGTCCTGCGCGGGATCCGCGAGCTATCGCCTGGGGCGGTGGATCGCGGCGTCGAGGATGACGTGGAAGACGACCCCACGGGGCGCCACCTGCTTCTCCTGGGATCGCGGACGGCCCGAGCGCCGTTCGAGACGACCATGCCAGGGGCACTCATCGAGCCACTCTTCATGACCAATCCGGAGGATGTTGAGCTGCTGCGGCGGGCGGATCTGCTCGACGCTGTCGCCAGGTCGCTCGCCGACGGCATCCTGGAGTATTTGCGGGAGAGCTAGCCGAGGCTTTGGCTACTCGTAGCGGAGGGCCTCGGCGGGATTGACCCGGCCGGCCTGATGGGCTGGGATGAAGGTCGTCAGCATCGCGGCGCCGTAGGCGAACAGGGCGAGCAGACCGATCTGGGTCCAGGGAACCGTGAAGATGATCTCTGGATACTCACGCCCGAGGTGCTCGACGAGACGGAAGGCGAGGGCTACACCCAGCCCTACACCGGTCAGGATACCCAGCAGCGCGACCAGCGAGGCCTCGAGCAGGAAGCTGGCCTGGACGGTGCGACGGGTGAAGCCGAGGGCGCGCATCACGCCGATCTGCTGGCGGCGCTCGACAACGGCGCGGGTGCTGATCACGCCGAGCCCGGCGATGCCGGCGAGCAAGCCGACACCGATGAACCCTTGCAGCAGCTCGTTGAGGAGCATCCGCAGACTCTGAATGCGGCGGACTTCCTCGCCGATCTCGTTCGCCCGCAGCCCACGGTCGTTTAGCGCGAGGTTGAGTCCCAGCGTCTTTTCGGTCGGGCTGGCATCCGGCTGGACTTTCAGCAAGTAGATCGTCCGTCCGGGTGGCGGCGCCCCACTGTCGGCGAACGTCGCCGCCGACGTAAAGAGCCCGGCCCCGAACGAGGTACGCGGATCCAGGACGCCGATGACCGTCAGCCTGGTCGCTCGGCCGCCTCGGGTGTCGCGGACCCACAGCGGTAGCGCGGCCATCGCCCGATCCTCCTGGGCCACGCCCTCGATGCGGAAGCTGCCGCCACGGCTGGGCTCGGCCGCGCCCGGCCGCACGGCCGGACCGGCGATGACCGCCAGCCCGGGCTGCTCGAGCAGGGCCGACCAGACGGCGGCGTCGTTTGGATAGCCCGGCGCGCGGGCGGTAAAGCCGGAACGGACCGCCTTGAGAAACTCGGGATCGATCAGGTGCAGGCCGACACCTCGCCAGATCTGGGCACCGTGGCCGGGCTGAATCGCTTCGGCCGTCGCCGTCTGCTGCAGCGCGATCGTCGAGAAGGCTTCGGCGCTCACTGATGGGGCCTCGCCGACGACGCCGCGCAGGTCCGGGGCGCCGCCGATCGTCTGCTCGACACGGATGTCGAACCCGCCGGCCATAGCCTCGGGATCGCTGTATGCGCGGTGGGTTCCCGTGAGGAGGACCGAGGCAACAACCATCGTGAAGATCACCAGACCGAACATGCCGATCGACATGCCGGTCCTAAACCTGTACCGGGCCGGGTAGGCCAGCGCCGTCCGCGCGACGAGCGCACCTCCCCGCAATCCGCTTCCGAGCCGCTGGAGTAGGCCGACGGCGAGGTCGAGGTTGAAGACGATGATCCAGACGGCGCCGAGCACCAGACTCAGCCCGGCCAGGAAGAAGAGGTCCATGCCACGGGGGAGTGGGCGCAGGCCGCTCGAGCGCAGCACGTCGATCGGCGCCAGCCAGTAGGCCAGGAGCATGAGCCCCGCCAGGGTGAAGCAGGCACGGTCGCGCGCGACGGCGGGCACGCCGGCGAGGGCGAGCCAGGGGCGCACACTCAGCGCCAAGCCCACGATGACGAGTCCGACGGCCGTGCCCAGCGGCAATGCCCAACTGGTGCTCAGACCCCACCAGCCGGCGAGGATCCCGATCGCGAGCATCGCGGGGCCGACGACGAAGGCTCGGCGACGTCGGGCAGAGCGCGGTGGCTCGGGCAGGTTCTTGATGGCCGCGATGATGGTGAGCTGGCTGGCCCGCCAGGCGCTGGCGGCGATGCTGACCATCGTCAGGACGGCGCCGAGGCAGTAGGCGAGGAGGAGGCTCTGGGGCTCGACGCGCGGGCGCAGCTCGATCCCGAAGCCCTGGAGAACGCTGCTGCTCGCCAGCATCAGGAGCACGGCCACGCCGATTCCGATCAGCAGGCCGATCGCCGAGGCGACGAGGTCGTAGACGAGACC
>JACCZL010000466.1 GCA_013695975.1 Chloroflexota bacterium | reverse complement strand
GGGCCGCCTCGGTTGAGGCGTCTCGGGGAACTCCTCTGGTAAGGCCCGAAAAACTGGTCGGATAGCGTTCCGATCCCGAGGTAGCCGCCCAAACCGCCCTGTTCGGAACTCCTCGATGCACCTCGGGCCACGGTGTTCAGCTCGGCCGATCAGCGGCGCGGCGATTCCCGGCCGCGGCTGAGACAGCGCCAGATGGGAACCAGTGTCGCGTCTCCCCGCACCGGGGGCATTGTAGCCGCGCCAGCCCCCGCGAGTCGATCAGTTTGACTGGCAGGAGCGGGCCGAGCGCGCCATCGCGGACATGGCCGAGAAGGAAGCCGCACCCGCGGCAGGTCCAGGCAGTGGGGTGGGTCATCGCCGCCCCTCGCCCGGCTGAGGCTGGTCCCTAGCAGTACAATGCTGTGGTAACCCACGGGGCAGCGTCAACTGCCCGCGTCCTATCGCATTACTCACCACGGGACGAGTTGTGACCGCGGAGTCGGATGACCTGGATGAGCAGATCAGACTGCGTCGGGACGATCTGGGGTGTGAGCTCTGGGCGCACATCTCTGTCTCGGAACGGCGCCACGAGATTCTCATTGCCCCGATCAACCAGCATCCCGACATCGAACGGCTCATCGCCGCGCCAATGCCTGCTGGACGGACCCCTCGGACTTTCGTACACGAGCGGGAGGGGTGGTCTCCTCTAGAAGAGGAAGAGACGGGTTGTTGACGCTCAGGATCGGTGGAGAAGCAAGGGCCAGGTCGACTGGGCTGGCCGCGGCTGCCCTCGACCGGATGGAGCGAGAGAGCAGGCCATGGACCTTCCTGAGGGGTTGAAGGAGAAGCGGGGCGACATCCTGCGCGTCGCCGCCAGCCACGGCGCGCGAGACGTCCGGATCTTCGGCTCCCTAGCGCGGAACATTGCCGGGCCGACCAGCGACATCGATGTCCTGGTGGCGCTCGCTCCTGGCCGAAGCCGCCTCGACATGATCGCGATCAAGCAAGACCTGGAAGATCTGCTCAGTTGCGAGGTCGATGTCGTCACCGAGGCGGCGCTCAGCCCGTACATCCGCGAGCGGGTGCCGCGGCAAGCCGTCGGCTTGTGAGTCGCGGCCGGGTCTATCTTCGACATATTCTGGACGCTATCGGTAAGATCGAGTCCTACGTCAAGGACGTGCCGGTCCTGAAGGGGCACGTGCGGATCATCCCGCGGCAGTTGGACAGTGGCGAGGAGGCCGACGCCGCACGTACCGACGCTCGCCAAACCCGATGGGCGTAGGCCGTATGCCCCCGCGGCTCCCGTGGCGACTCCCCGAGAACTAGGTCGTCATCCATCCGTGCGGGCGGCGACCGTCCTGGCGCTCGCTCTCGCAGGCGTCTATGCCCTGGCGATCTCCTGGCTGGCGGTCGCCCAGCACGCGACGTTTCACACTCGCGCTCGGGACATGGGGATCTATGCCCAGGTGCTCTGGAACACGGGGCACGGGCGGCCCTTTGCTTCGACCTTGCTGGCCGACAACAGCCTGCATCTGGCCGAGCACGTCGCGCCGGTGCTGGCGTTGTTGGCGCCGCTCTACGCGATGGCGCCGGATCCGCGCCTGCTGCTCGTGCTCCAGCAGGTCTGCCTGGCCGGAGCGGGGCTGCCGCTTTTCTTCTGGACCCGCCAGAGGGTGGGTGACCCGATCGCGCTGGTCCTGCTGGCGGGCTTCTACGCGATGCCCGCGCTGTCGCGAGTTGCGCTGTCCGAGTTCCACCCGATCGTGGTGGCGGCCCTGCCGATCTCGCTCGGCGTCAAGGCGGTCCTCGATGGCCGAGTGCGGGCGTCCGTCTGCTGGCTGGTCCTGGCGCTCCTGATCGAGGAGGAGACCGCTCCGATCGTCGGCGCGGCCGGCGCCTACCTGCTGTTGATCCGGCGCCGACCTTTCGGGCTGGCGCTCGGCGGGCTCGCGACGGTCTGGCTGCTGGCCGTCGTGCTCCTGCTGATGCCGGCCTTCCACGACCGCGAGACGCTCGCCCGCGCCGACGGCACCCGGACGGTGGCCCACTTCGACCTGCTTCGGCAAGACCCGTCGGTCGCCCTCGACTGGCTGGCCGGTGAGCGCGGCGCCGAAGCGGCGGTCTGGCTGCTCGGGCCCGCCGCTGGCCTCCCGCTCCTCGCGCCAGCCGTCCTGGCGCTTGGCGTGCCATCGTTCGCCGTCCTCTTCCTCCAGGACCGTGAGGGAACGTTCGCTGGGCACTGGTCGGCGGCGATGCTGCCAGTGGTCTGGTTCGCGGCGGGGGCCGGGCTGGTCCGGCTGGCCGGCTGGGCCGGCCCGCACCGCCAGGTCGCGCTGGGCCTCGCCGTAACTGCCCTGATGCTGGCCGGCGGGCTCTCCTACGCCCGCTTCAGCCTCTTTCCGGGTGGCCGAGGCTTCGACGGCGAGCACTTCGCTCGGACCGAGCACGAGGACGACCTGGCCCGAGCCGCCGCGCTGGTCCAGCCGAACGTCCGACTCGACGCGACTCGTCGAGTCGTCCCCCATCTCGCCCACCGCGCCGAGGTCTATCAGTTCCCGTCGACCTTCTACTCGGCGCCGATGCGCCCCGACCTGGGCCGGATCGACGTGTTCTTGCTCGACCTGACCGACTCTCCTACCCGGCGAGCCCTGGACGCCAGCGAGCAGGATACCGTCGTGAGCAAGCGCCCGCGGCTCCATGCCCGGCTCTTCGGCGACGACGTGTTGCTTCTGACGCGCGAGCGCCCGACGCCAGGCCAGCCCGCCGATGCCGTTTTCGGCGAGGCCCTCAGGCTCACCGGCTACGACCTCGAACGGCGGCCGAGCGGCCTCCGCCTGTCGCCCGCCTGGGAGACGATCGGTCGTCCGGGGGCCTGGACCCGCGTGGCGGAGCTGGTTGGTGCGGATGGTCAGTCGATCGCCCGCGCTGAGGCTGCGCCGCTTGACCCCTATCTCCCGCCCGCCCGCTGGGATCGCGGCCAGATCGTCGTCGACTCGATCGATCTCCACCTCCCACCAGCACTCCCGCCCGGCCCCTACCGGGTCACCCTTGCCTGGCTCGACGCCGCCGGCCGACCGATCCGCCTACGCGACGCCGCCGAACTCGTCGAGATCGGTCCTGTCGACCTCGGATGGGGCGCGCCGTAGGACGCGATCGTGGCGTCGAACAGACGGTGGCTGGCGGCGAGTCGGCCGGCCTCCTGCCGTCACGGATCTGGTTTCTCGGTCACGCGACCGTCGCCGTCGACCTGGACGGTACCAGGGTGCTGACCGATCCCCTGCTGCGGGGACGGATCTCGGCCTTGATGCGGCGCGGCCCCCTCCCGCTGGCCACCTTGACCCATCCGGTCGACGCCGTCCTGATCTCGCACATGCACCAGGATCATCTCGATCTGCCATCGCTCCGACAGCTCGGCCCGGACGTTCGACTGCTCGTGCCGCGCCGCGCTGGCGCCTTCCTGGCGCGAAACGGCTTCCGGGCCGCGCGCGAGCTCCGCGCGGGCGACGACGCCACAGTCGGCTCGGTCCAGATCGTCGCGACGCCCGCCCGCCACGTCGGGTTCCGTCCGCCGTTCGGGCCGCACGGCGGCTGCCTCGGATTCATCGTCGAGGGGAGCGTCCGCGTCTATTTCGCCGGCGACACCGATCTCTTTCCGGGCATGGCGGCGCTCGGCCCGATCGACGTCGCCCTGCTGCCGGTCGCGGGCTGGGGACCCACGCTCGGGCCAGGCCACCTGGACCCCCTCCGCGCCGCCCGCGCGCTCCAAATGATCCAGCCCAGGATCGCCGTCCCGATCCACTGGGGCACCTTCGTGCCGATCGGGATGCACTTCCGAGCCTGGTCATACCTCGCCAAGCCACCGCTCGACTTCTACGAGTACGCGCGCGCGCTCACGCCTGAGGTCGAGGTGCGGGTGCTCGAGCCGGGCGACTTCCTCGACCTCGACCCGCTGATCCGCGCAACGCCGCTTGTCGGGCCATCTGCGGGTGGAGCGGCCGGCCGAGTCCCCGGCCCAGCCACGGGATCGCCAAACGATGCCATCCTTGAGACGGACGGATGACCGGGCTCCTGCGCCTCGGAGTTCGCGCCCTGGTCACCTGGGCGATCGAGGCCGCCGCGCTGTTCCTCATGCTGCGCTTCCTGCCCGGGGTGGTCGTCGAGCGCTGGACCAACGCGCTCGCGGCCGTGCTGGTCATCGGGCTACTAAACGCCTTGGTCCGCCCGGTGATCCTGCTCGGAGCCGCCAACCTGGGCGTCATCCCCTTTCTCCTCGTCGCGCTGCTGCTCAACGCGGCCCTGATCTGGGTGGCCGCGTGGATCGTGCCGGGGTTCGCCGTCGACGGGCCCTTGACCGCCTTTCTGGTCGCCGTCGGCCTGGCCGGGCTGAACGCTGTGCTCACCGCGATGCTGAGCATCAACGACGACGACTCTTTCTACCGCAACGTCATCCGTCGACTCGCTCACCGCCTGGCGGCGCCCCGGGCAGAGCTCGACCATCCGGGCACAGTCATCGTCCAGATCGACGGCCTCGCAGAGCCGATCCTGCGGCGGGCGCTCGGCGAGGGGCGGATGCCGACCCTGGCCGCCTGGCTCGCGTCGGGCCGGCACCACCTGGTCGGCTGGGAGTGCGACATCCCTTCGATGACGACGAGCTCGCAGGCGGCCATCCTGCACGGCAGCAGCCGAGACATCCCGGCATTTTACTGGTACGACAAGCGGGAAGGGCGGCTGATCTCGTCGGCCAACCCACTCGACCTACACCAGGTCCAACAGCGGCTCTCGGATGGCCGCGGGCTGCTCCACGACGACGGCGTGAGCGTGACGAACCTCTTCAGCGGCGATGCCGAACACGCCATCATGACCGTCGGGACGCTCCGCGGCGACCGCGGCGAGCTTCGGGCCGATCCGCGCGACTTCTACGGCTACCTGTTCAACCCCTACAACCTCTATCGCGGCCTGATCGGCATGGTTGGCGAGGCGCTCCTCGAGTGCTGGCAGGCCCTTCGTCAGCAGCTCGAGGACGTGCAGCCGCGCACCCGGCGAGCGGGCCTGTTCGCGCTTCAGCGGGCCGGGGCCAACATCGTGCTGCGCGACGCGACCACCTGGGCCGTGATCGCGTCGATGTACCGCGGGCGGCGGATCATCTACTGCGACTACCTTGGTTACGACGAGGTCGGCCACTACGCGGGACCAGAGACGCGCGACGCCGTGGCGACGCTGACCAGCATCGATCGGCAGTTACGCCAGCTCGCCCACGCCGCGCAAGACGCGCCCCGCGCCTATCAGTTCGTGGTCCTCTCCGATCACGGTCAGAGCACCGCCCAACTATTCCGCGGGGTCTACGGCAAGCCGCTCGACGCCGTGGTCCGTGAGCTGATCGAAGCGGGACCCACGCTGTCGCTGTCCGGCGGCAAGAGCGAGCACCTAGGCTACCTGAGCGCCTTCCTGAACGAGCTGGTCGGCGGCCGCGGCATGCGTGCGCGGGGCGGGCGACGACTGCTGAGGGTCGGCCGGAACGGCGAGTCGGTGGACCTACCGCGGGAGCGGCAACGGCGCGAGCACGCCGAACGGGCCGAAGTCGTGGTGACCGCCTCGGGCAACCTCGGGCACATCTACTTCACGCGCGACCCTGAGCGCCTGAGCCTCGAGCAGGTCGCGGCCGCCTACCCCGGCCTGCTCGAGGCGCTCATTCTGCACGACGGCATCGGCTTCGTCCTCGTCCACTCGGAGACTCGAGGCGCCGTCGTGCTGGGAAAACAGGGCGTCCGCGACCTCGACGAGGATCGGGTCGTGGAGGGCGAAGACCCGCTGGGCGACTTCGGCCCCCAGACTTCCCGATTCCTCGACCAACTGGCCGGCTATGCCAACGCCGGCGACGTGATCGTTATGGGGGCCTACAACCGGTCGACGGGGTGGGTCACCGCGATCGACGACCTGGTCGGCGCCCACGGCGGCGTCGGCGGCATGCAGACGCGGCCATTCCTGGTTTATCCCGCGGATTGGTCCGACCAGCCGCCAGACCTCGTCGGCGCCGCGGCGGTGCATCAATTCCTGCGCCGCTGCACCCTGGACGAGGACCCCACGCAGGCGTCCGCGGCGAGCGCGCCTCCGGATTGAGGACGGTCCGGTATACCATCGGCCATGCTCACCCCCGCGCCGATCGCCACGCTGAGCCCCCGGCCGCCCTTCGACTTCGGGCTCGTCCGGGGCTACCTGGGCCGCTCGCCGCTCGAGCCGCTCGACGTGGTTGCGGATGGGCGCTACCGCCGCGCCGTCCGCCTGAACGGAAGCCCCGCGCTGCTCGAAGTCCGATCGGTCGGCACAGTCGATGCGCCTGCCCTCGAGCTGCGGGTGCTCGACCCGGGGGCGGACCGAGGGCTACTCCCACTCGCAGAGCGGCTCCTCGCGCGCTGCCTTCGGCTGGACGAAAACCCGGCCGGGCTGGACCCGATCGCGGCGGCGGACCCCGTCTTTGGGGCGCTCCTGGCGCGGCTGCGCGGTGTGCGCCAGATCCTAATGCCCTCGCCGTTCGAGACCCTGATCTGGGCGATCCTGGGCCAGCAGATCAACGTCGCCTTCGCTTACAAGCTCAAGCGGACCCTCGTCCAGCGCTACGGCGACGCTGTCGACCACGAAGGACGAGCCTACTACTTCTTCCCCGAGCCGGCCCGCCTGGCGGCCGCGTCGCCGACCGAGCTGCGGACGCTTCAGCTCAGCCGCCAGAAGGCCGAGTACATCATCGCCCTGTCCGAGCTCGAGGCCGCCGACGCGATCGACTGGGAGTCTCTCCGAGCGGCCCCCACCCCGGAGGCCGTCGCGAGCCTGGCGACGCTGCGGGGGGTCGGCCGCTGGACCGCCGAGTACGTCTGCATGCGCGGGCTCGGGCACCGCGACGTCATCCCAGCCGCCGACCTGGGTCTGCGGGCCGCCATCGGCCGCGCCTACGGGCTGGACCGCACGGCCAGCGAGGTCGAAGTCCGGGCCATCGCCGAGCCGTGGGCCGGCTGGCGGAGCCACGCCGCCTTCTGCTGGTGGTACAGCCTTGCCCCAGGTCTCACGACATGACCCTGGCGATCCTGGCTGACGACCTCACCGGCGCGTGCGACGCGGCGGCGCCGTTCGCCGCGCAGGGGCTGGTGACCGTCGTCGTCCTCGATCCGCTGGGCGGGGCGGCACCTCGGTTTGACGACGTAGTCGTGCGGGCGATCGACGCGGACACGCGGCGCTTGAGTTTCCGCCGAGCCGCGGCGCGGACGGTCGCGGTCGCCGAGCTGGAGCGCACAGGCGGCGCCAGGTCACTCTACAAGAAGGTCGACTCGACCCTGCGCGGCCACGTCG
>JACCZL010000936.1 GCA_013695975.1 Chloroflexota bacterium | reverse complement strand
CTTCCATGCCTTGCCGCTGGCGACGCTGCCGCTGGCGGTGGGCGCGGCGCTGGTGCTGGCTGGACGGGTGGGGCTCGGCGCCGCGGTGGCGCTCGTCGCGCTCCCGATGGAGGAGGAGTCGGCGCTGTTCCTGATCGGGCTCGGCGCGCTGCTGGTCGTACTCCGCCACTGGCGGCTGGGTTTGCTGGTCGCGGGCATGGCGGCGGTCTGGCTCGGTGTGGTGGTCTTCCTGGTGATGCCGGGCTTGCATGACCCGCGGACCGTCGAGCTGGTCGAGGGCAACCGGACACTCCACCACTTCGCGGCGATGACCAGGGAGCCTGGCCTGGCGGTAGGGCGTGTATTCGGACCGCGGGGCCTCGATGCGCTGGTCTGGCTGGTTTTGCCGACGGCTGGCCTGGCCCTGCTGGCGCCGAGAACGCTGGTCATCGCCGTCCCAACATTGCTGGCGCTGCTGCTGCAGGACCGCGATGACACCTTCGGGCGGCACTGGGCGGCGCCGCTGCTGGTGGCGCTCTGGCTCGCCACCATCGCCGGACTGGCTCGCCTACCGAAGGGAACGCCGCGGTGGATCGGTCTCGCCGCGATGGGGTTGGGGACGGCTCTGGCGTTTCGACTGGTCAGCCCATTCCCCGGCGGCGGCGACTTCGACGCGGCCGCCCTGCGCTATGACGAGCGGGCGGGGCTCCTCGATCGCGCGATCAGCCGGATCCCGCCGTCCGCCAGCGTGATCGCCAGCCAGAACGTCGTGGCCCACCTGGCGAATCGAGCAGAGGCGTACGTCTTCCCGATCGACAGTCACTACGCTGAGGGCCTGGGTTGGCGCCGCAAGCGACCGGACTACTACGTCCTCGACCTCTATGACGACTTGACCAATCGAGCGGCGGTCTCGGAGCGCTTGAACCCGCTGAACGCGGACCGCCCCTACCATGTCTGGTCGGCGGGGCACAAAGTGATGGTGCTGAGCAACGCGGTCGAGCCGCCGACGGTTTCGATCGACGGCCGTTACGGGACCCGCCTCTGGCTGAAAGGCTACGACCTGGTCCGCCATGGCAACACCCGCCGACTCGTCCTCCACTGGGAGCGCTACGGGCAGGTGCGCGGTCGCTACGACCGCGAGCTGACTGTCATCGACGGCCGTGGGGAGCGGGCACTGTTCGAGGCGGACATGCCCCTCTCGGCCCAGTACGGCTCGAACAAGTGGAGCCTGGGCCAGACGATCCTCGATGAGATCGTGCTGCCGAACGCCCCCGGGCCGCTCCGCGTACGCGTGGCCTGGGTCGCCCAGGACAAGCGGACGCCGATCCGACTCGCCGATGGGGCTGAGGCGATCGAGCTGGTGCTCGACGTCGAACCTTGATGGACCCCGAGAGTCGGCCCTCCGTGTCTCGCGCGGGAGGGGTCCTGGCGCTGGCCCTGCCGGTCTTGTTGTTCGGCTACCTGCTGGCACCCGGACACCCGCTGGCGCTGCTGCAAGGGGTGCCGTTGAATGTGCTAGGGCTGGGGCTGGCGGGCGGCTTTGCCATCGTCCTGTACGGATTCGGACGGCCGCGGACCGGTCGCTTGACCCTTCTGGCGATAGTCGGCTTGCTGACGCTGCTGGGTCTCAAGGTTGGGCTCTGGTGGAGTGCGCCGACCTACGGGGTGGCGGCGTCGTACTATAGTCGGACGCGAATCGGTGGGGCCGCCGAACGGTCGATAGAATATCGTGGGGCTGATTACACGCGGATTGAATCTGGGCCCGGAGCACAGCCGCTGGCGCTCCACTTTTTCAACGATGTCGAGCGCTTCAATTTCTACGAGGATGGGCAGCCCGATCGTCGTGGGCTGCCGTTCGCCGTTCGCTGGGAGGGCTTTCTCCAGGTTCCGGCCGATGGCGCTTACCTGTTTGAGCTGACCAGCTCCGGGTCGGCGGCGTTGTCGCTGGACGGGCAGCCGGTCCTCACCGTCGCGGGTGGGCGGGGGCAGCCGGCCGATCGGGCGATGCTCACGCTTGGCGGCGGTCGGCGCTCGGTCCAGGTCGATCTGGTGCATGCCCAGGGGGCGTCTCCGTCGCTGACGCTGGGATGGGACGTCGGCGACGGCGTCGTACCGTTGGCGGCGCCCTTCCTGACGGTCCAGCCGGTCGATCGGACATGGTTGGGCCGCGACGCGGTGTTGAGCCAGGTTGCGCGCGGCCTGGACCTGGCCTTTATCGCCCTGTTGGTGGGATTCTGCTTCTGGCTGGCGGTCTCGTGGCGAGGCTCGCGGGAGCGCCCTTTGCTGGCGCTCCTTCTCGGAGTCGTCTTCGTGCACGCGCTGGTCACGACTCAGGATCTATACCGGCGGACTGTGATCCTGGAGGGGGGCCAGG
>JACCZL010000935.1 GCA_013695975.1 Chloroflexota bacterium | reverse complement strand
GGGCTCGCCGGCGAACTGGTTGGGGTGGCATGCTGGCGTTAGGCAAGCCACACCAGCCCTGGACAGCCTGCAGCAATTGCGGCTGGCGGCGTAGCAGACCCTGGGCCTCCGGCAGGGGAGCCGGTTTGAGCGGCTGGAGGCAGCGTTGGCCGCCCCGGGTCCGGCGACGATCGTCCGGCTGAGCGTGGCGCCGGACTTTCGGCGGGGCTGGCCGTCGGCCCCGGATGCGCTGGCCGAGGGGGCGGTGGACGCCGACCGCGGTCGTCGGCTGGTCCAGGCCGCCCCGATCGAGCCACGCCCGGTGTGGGCGCAGGACGGCACGGTCTGGCCACGGCCGGCGGCGGGAACCAACCCGGCGCGGACCTACGGCCATCGGCCTGCCGCGGGCATGCCCCAAGCCGGGGTGGTCCCGGCCTGGGAGTACGAGTGGCTGGTGGCGGTCCCGGCGCCGGGCACCGGCTGGGTGCCGCGGCTGGATGTCCGCCGCCGCGGGCCGAGCGACGGGACGCCGACCGGGGTGGCCATCGCGATGCCGCGGGGCACGCTGACGCACCCGTCGGTCGACGCCCCGCACCCGGTGGTGGCGCTGGAGAGTGGCGATGACCCGGTCGAATCGGCCCGCGCCAAGCTCGACGCCGACCGGCCTTGGTAATGGCGCGGCGGATGCTGGATGGTGAGTCCGTCGAGGCGCTCCGCCCCGAGCCTCTGCGAGAGCCGAGCCGTTCCGGGCGAAGGAACAGGAAGTAGATCAGCAGGCCAACCGGCCCGGCGAGCATCGCCAACACGATCAGGAGCCACTGGAGCGCGGTGGGTCGGCGGCGACGGGCATCGAGCAAGACGATGCTCGCGCTCGTCACCCACAGCAGCAGCGCGGTCATCACAAGTAGGCGCATCGTGATCCTCCAACACGAGGTGCTGGAGGGGATTATCCGGCGAGCCGGACGGCGCGCTCAGGGAGGCGTGAATGAGGTGGCCCGGTTGTCTGCGCACTAACAGGCCCGCTGCTGTTGGTGGCACGAATGGTATACCACGGGGTGGCGGAGACGTGGATGTAATCCGCGGAAGGCATGTGGAGGCGCGGCGGTCGATGTGACGACGGGAGACGTTCGCGGTCGGCGGGCAACCCGCTTCGTCCCAGAGTAGCAATGGATGAGAAGGTTAGCCTATGAGGATGCTGATCGGGGACGCGATCAGCCACACTTCGGCCTGCGGGGATCCGGCATCGCCGTAGCGCTCAAAGACGAATCCCTTCAACTCCCCGAGCTCGGCCAGGAAGGTATCGTCGTCCAGGCCTCGATCGCGGACATCTACAATCACCAGCGCGACGTTATCAAGCACGACGTTGCCGTCGCCGTCTTCCCACGAGCCGACGAAGACGGGTGCATTGAGGAGACTGGCGGTTGCGCCCCTGTAGCGGCGGACTAGCATCCGAACGACATCGCCAGCCGCCGAGGTTTCCGTCGGCGTATTCACGGGCAAGCAGACGGTGACTCGCGTACCCTCAATCCGTAGCGCCACCTCCAGGTTGCCCCTTGTGACGGCTCAGTCCCTCAGCCCCCTGAGCTGTGCCTGCCGGTCGGGCGGCAGATCGCTCATCGGAATGACCTTGACCTCCCGATAGGGAATCTTGTGCTCGTCTAGGAGAGGCGCCAGGAGACGATACGACCATTCCGGCAAGGCCAGGGCGGGTCCGCTCGGCAGACTCATCGAGTGGTATTGGACGGGACCCTCGCTGACCAGGTCGCCCAGCAATGCGAGCGCTTTCAGGAAACTCTCCTCGTCCGCAAACCTAAGTCCCCGTCTTCGAACCCGCGGGGTCCGCCCCAGTTCACCGTAGAGCGAATGCGCCGGGGCTGCAAGGTCCGTCGCCGCCTGTGGCTCGTCGGACTTGCCCTCCGGATCGCTCAGACGCTCCACCGAGCTGTCCGTGGCCCCAAGCCGCTGTCCGCAAGTCGTTGGCTCTCAATCATGCGCTGCTCCTCGCCTTACCTGAAGCCACCCATTCGCTCGGGCTGAGAGTGGTCTGACGAGATCGGAACCCTGGTCCGAGGGCGCCTCATTCGAGCCTCCCCGGCTGGCCCATCTCCGAGCGCGCAACAATCTCGCTGAACGGGCTTTGCGCTGGTGACAAGGGAAGGAGGACAGCCATGCCGCTCCATCGATCGCTCTCGTCCATCCTCGACGAGTGTACTCGGCGAACGCTCCGATGTGCCAAGCAGGTGATCGGCCTGTTCTCTGAGAACGGCGTCGGGTCCGGCTCGAGGGGGGTATTCTACTCCGAGGTGCTCGTCCCCCGAGTTGACGAAGCGTTCGAGCGCTCCCTCGAGGGGACGCCCGAAGTGCTCGTCGCCCACGATCAGTACTTCGTCCAGCTTCACCCCAGCACGTTCGAGAAGCACGAACACATCCTCGAGCTGTACCGTCGGACCCTGGTCGATCGCATCATGGCCCTCGGGACGAGCCTCTACCACGGCCAGCAGCGGATCGACTTCCCGACCGACCCGACGCCGCGGTTCGCGGCTGACGACGCTATTCCGCCAGGTGACGCGGAAGTATCCACGTCCCCGTCCGGCGAGTACGGCGCGGCTCCGGCCAGGGTGACCGTGGATGCTCCGCTTCGGCTGGCGGGACGATGGCGGTACCGACGAGGACGTGGTCTTCGACCCGGGATCCGATGGCGCGCTGATCGAGATCGGCAGGGACGCCCGCAAGTACCCCCTGACTCGAACACTGCGCACGAGCCGCAGGCAGGCCTATGTGTATTGGGATGCCCCGGCTTGGTGGATCGGCGACGGCTCGCCTAAAGGGGAGCGCTCGACGAACACCACGACGTTGAATGGGCAGCCGCTGCCCGAGGGGCAGGGGCGCCAGCTCGAGGTCGGCGACAGATGGCATCTTCGACGATCTCCGTCGCCTCGTCGACGGTCGCTACGAGCGAGTCTCGATTGTGACCAGCCTCGAGCCGGCGCTCCAGGAGATCGCCTCGAGGGCCCTCGCGCGGGGGGTGGCGGCTGTTCTTGGCCGTCGAGGCCCGCGCGTTGGGCCGTGGTGGGGTGGCACGGGTGGCGCGGGCCTCCGGGGTCTCGCGGCCGACCATCCAGCAGGGGCTCCGGGAGCTGGTCGGGCCGGTCGAGCCCCCCGAGCGAGTCCGCCGGGTGGGAGGTGGCCGCAAGGCGCTGGCGGAGCGGGATCCGACATTGCTGACCGAGCTCGAGGCATGGGTTGATCCGGACACGCGGGGCGACCCGATGTCGCCGTTGCGGTGGACTTGCAAGAGGACGCGGCACTTGGCGGGTGCGCTGCGGGGGCGTGGACACCGGGTCGGGTATCGGACGGTGGCCGCATTCCTCGATCAAGCCGGCTACAGTTTGCCGGCGGCGTCCAAGACGCTCGAAGGGAACCAGCACCCAGACCGGGATGCGCAGTTCCACTACCTCAACGACCAGGTCAAAGCCTCCTGGCGGCCGGCCAGCCGGTGGTCTCGGTCGATGCCAAGAAGAAGGAGTTGGTCGGCCCCTTCAAGAACGGGGGGCGGGACTGGCAACCCACCAGGCAGCCCGAAGCGGTCCGCGTGCACGGATTTCCCGGCTAAGCACTTGGGCAAGGCGATCCCGTACGGAGTCTACGACGTGGGGCGCAAGGCGGGCTGGGTCACGGTGGGTCGGGACCACGACCCCGCGACGTTCGCGGTCGCCAGCCTGCGCCCCTGGTGGCAGGCGGTGGGGGTGGACGCCTAGCACGGGGCCGAGCGGTTGCTCATCTGCGCCGATGGCGGGGGCAGCAACGGCTATCGAGTCCGGTTGTGGAAGGTCGAGCTGCAGCAGTTCGCCGACGACAGCGGGTTGACGGTGACCGTCTGTCATCGGCCGCCCGGCACCAGCAAGTGGAACACGATCGAGCACCGACTGTTCGCCCATATCAGCATGAACTGGCGTGGCCGCCCGCTGGTCAGTCATGAGGTCATCGTCGAGCTGATCGGCGCGACGACGACCGGCAGCGGCGTACGGGTCCAGGCAGCGTTGGATCCAGGCGCGTATCCGACCACGGTGAAGGTCTCAGACG
>JACCZL010000934.1 GCA_013695975.1 Chloroflexota bacterium | reverse complement strand
GGATCCAGGTCACGGCGATCGCGCGCGTGACGGTGCGGGCGAACATTGAGCGCCTGGTCGGCGGCGCGGGCGAAGAGACGATCATCGCGCGGGTCGGCGAAGGCACGGTCTCGTCGATCGGCTCGGCGATCAGTCACAAGTCGGTGCTCGAGAATCCCGACGCCATCTCGAAGCTCGTCCTCTCGCGAGGATTGGATGCCGGCACCGCCTACGAGATCCTGTCGATCGACATCGCGGACGTGGACGTCGGGCGCAACATCGGCGCCGAGCTGCAGACCGACCAGGCCGAAGCGGATAAGAAGATCGCCCAGGCGAAGGCCGAGGAGCGTCGGGCGATGGCGGTCGCGAACGAGCAGGAGATGCGCGCGCGCGTGGTCGAAGCCGAAGCGCAGGTGCCGCTGGCCCTGGCCGAGGCGTTCCGCAGCGGCAGGCTCGGCGTGATGGACCACTACCGCATGGAAAACGTCCAGGCCGACACGAAAATGCGTCGCTCGCTTGCCCAGGTTGACTCAGCCGAGTAGCGGCTCGCGTCGCTCGGCAGCGGGAGGATCGAGTCGATGGAGCAGCGGCCCGAGATGAGCCGACGACAAGAGGATGGGCCCTCGGTGCGCGGTGAAGGAGCGGTGGGGGAGCGGACCGCGAGGTCGGTGGCACCGCCGAGCGCTGGAGGGACCGGCAAGCGATCATCGGTCGCACCGGGCTCGCCAGATCGGCGGGCCTCGTCACTCGGCGAGCTCCGCCCGGCGCTCTCGTCGCGCCAGGCCCTCCGCCGGGCCATCCTCCTGCACGAGATCCTCGGGACGCCGAAGGCGTTGCAGCGGCCAGCGGGCGAGATCTCCCAGCTACCCGATGGCTAGTTGCCGCTCGTGAACGGTCGACGCCAGGATCACATCAGGCAGACCGACGATCGCCCCGGATCCGCGACTCGGGCGGATGATCGCCGGCCTGCCGACGAAGCGAGCCCTCCCGGGCCAGGAGGGCCTCCGAGCGAGAGCCGACGTGTCCAGAAGGATGCCGCGATCGTGCAGGTGGTCGGCCGAGCGCTCGCGGCGTCGGCCGAGGCGGTCGGACGACTCTTCGGGCGCGGATCGTTCCGCCGGTGATCCATGGCCATAGCCATGGACTCAGATCCCGTCGGC
The DNA here is from genome assembly GCA_013695975.1 of Chloroflexota bacterium. Taxonomy (GTDB): domain Bacteria; phylum Chloroflexota; class UBA6077; order UBA6077; family JACCZL01; genus JACCZL01. Next base: position 1,388 of record JACCZL010000934.1, on the reverse strand, counting down.
CGGGTGCCTGTGTCGCGATGGACGTACAACGGAGCCCTGCCTGGGTTTGGACCAATATTGAGCTGACTTTCCTACCCCTGCGGGATACGTAGGGAATGGTCAACCAGCGCGAGTGACCCCGAGACGCATCCTATTGGCGGTCCGCATGAATGCTCGCCTCCCTTCGTATGCGTCTCGCCGTGGCAGGCAACTCGACCCACCGCGGCTTGTAGGTGAGGAGTTACGATCGGGGCGATCGTCTGCGGGTTCTTGCTGGCCGTCATGATGGCCAACGCCGGCGGCGCCTGGGACAACGCCAAGAAGTACATCGAGGCCGGGGCGCACGGCGGCAAGGGCTCAGAGGCGCATCACGCGGCGGTGATCGGCGACACGATCGGCGACCCATTCAAGGACACGTCCGGACCGGCGATGAACATCCTGATCAAGCTGATGTCGATCGTCGCGCTGGTCTTCGCCCCCCTCTTCGCCCGCTGAGGCTATCCCACCGGTGGCTCACTTCATCTGACGGCTTTTCGTCCGCACGCGCTCGTACAGCTCTTCCATCACGCCGATGAACGAGGCGACCTTGTGCCAGAATGCCGGGTAATCCCCTTGCTTCTTCACCAGCAGTGCCGGGACCCGGACTGGGGGCGTCGTCACTAATGGTGGGAGCCTCTTCGCACCGGTCCAGAACTCCCGATGACTGGCTGCCGTGCCGGTCGGCTCCTTTGTGGGCCGGGTGTGGTACGACTCGATGGGCACCACCGGGACCTCGTCGGCCGCCAGGGCGGACGCCAGGATCTGCCCGAGGGGCGACCTGATCAGCTCGGCGTGCAGCTTCTCTCGGGACAGCCCCCGTAACTGGAACAGCAAGAACGGATCACGGTCCAGGGCCCCTGCCAGGAGGTAGTAGACCCCGGCAATGTGCTTGCACGGGTTCTCGTAGTCCGGGCACGAACAGTCGGTCACAAAATCGCGCCGGCTGTCGGGTAGGAGATGCAGGCCGCCGGCGGCGAAGACCTCCTCGATCGGATCGGGCATCTCCCGCTGCAGCAGCTTCGCGACCAGGTCCGCGCGCGACGTGATCCGCCGGATGGTCGTGCTCCAGTTGTCGGCCGAGATCTGCGTGATCTTGATCGTGGTCCGGTAGATCGGCTCCTTGTAGACGCCAAAGTACGGGTTGATTGAGCCACGCACCTTCGCCTCGACCGCGCCGTGCGCAACCTTGTACTCGACGATGCGCCCATTGTTGGCGTAGGACCGCCCCCGACCCAGGCGGGCCGGGTCGGTGAACTGCTCCAGGGCCGCCAGGAAGCGCTGGCCCCACCAGGTGCGGCTGAACTGCGCCATCGTCCTCACTCCAGCACGGCGCTGCGACGCAGCGCGATCAGGTCTTTGAAGGTGTCGTT
>JACCZL010000921.1 GCA_013695975.1 Chloroflexota bacterium | reverse complement strand
ATCACCGGCGCGTCGCGCGGGCTGGGACTCGAGATCGCGCGACTGTACGCGGCGCGCGGGGCTCGGCTGATCCTCACGGCACGTGGCGCGGCCGCGCTCGAAGCGGCGGCCGAGGAGCTGGGTCGCCGCACGGACGTGGTCGCCCTGCCCGGCGACGTGGCCGACCGCCATCACGCCGAGCGTCTGGTGCGGGCGGGGCTCGAGCGGTTTGGGCACATCGACGTCCTGGTCAACAACGCCTCGCTGCTCGGCCCGAGCCCGATGCCGATGCTAGAGGCGTATCCGCCGGACGTCCTCGACGACGTCCTGCGGGCCAATGTCGTCGCCCCGCTCCACCTGGCTCAGCTCGTCCTGCCGGGGATGCGAGCGCATGGCGAGGGGGTGATCCTCAACGTCACCTCCGACGCTGGCGTCGAGGCCTATCCCGGCTGGGGCGGCTACGGCGCCAGCAAGGCCGCGCTGGAGCACCTCTCGCGCGTCCTGGCCGCCGAGCTCGAGGGTACCGGCGTGCGGGTCTACGTGGTCGATCCCGGCGACATGGACACTCAAATGCACCGCGAGGCCGAGCCCGGCGAGGATCTCTCGCACCTGCCGCCGCCGAGCGTGTCGGCGCCGGCCTTTGTGGGGCTGGTCGAGGACGAGCGGGCGTCGTTCGGCCGCTTCGTCGCCCAACAGCTCGTCTCGGCGAGCCGCTGAGGAGGCCGACGTGGCACGCATCGCGGGATTGCTCGAGTTCACCTTGCCGCCGGCCCTCGAGGCCCACGAGCCGCCCGAGGCCCGCGGTCTCCCGCGCGACGGGGTCCGGATGCTGGTGAGTTATCGCGCCGACGATCGAATCGTCCACGCGCGTTTCGCCAACCTGCCGAACTTCCTGGAGCGGGGCGACCTCGTGGTCCTCAACGACTCGGCCACCCTGCCGGCTGAGCTGACGGCCCGACAGTCCGACGGGAGCGAGCTCGATCTGCACCTCTCGACCCGCCTGCCGAGTCGTCTCTGGGTGGTCGAGCCGCGGCGGGCTCGGGTCGCGGTGGGCGAGCGGCTGCTGCTCCCGGAGGGTGGCGCCGCGACGCTGCTGGGGCCGTACTCCGGCTCTGACCGGCTCTGGGTCGCGCGGCTCGAACTGCCGGCGCCCCTGCTCCGCTACCTCGCGCGCTGGGGGCGGCCGATCACCTACTCCTACGTCGATCGGGCCTGGCCGCTCGAGATGTATCAGACGGTCTACGCCGCTGAGCCCGGCTCGGCCGAAATGGCCTCGGCTGGGCGCCCCTTTACCTGTGAGCTGCTCGATCGGCTGGCCGAACGGGGTGTGTCGACCGCCCGGCTGACCCTCCATACCGGGGTCGCCAGCCTCGAGAAGGACGAGCCGCCGTACGAGGAGGCCTATCGCGTGCCGCCGGAAACGGCGGATGCCGTCCGACGGACCAGAGAGGCCGGGGGTCGGGTGATCGCCGTCGGGACGACGGTGGTGCGGGCGCTCGAGACCGCTGCCAACGCCGAGGGCCGCGTCGTCGCCGGTCGGGGTTGGACCGGGCTGGTGATCACGCCCGAGCGGGGCGTGCGGGTCGTCGACGGCCTCCTGACCGGCTTCCACGAGCCCAAAGCGACCCACCTGGCGATGCTCGACGCGATCGCTGGCCGCCGCCACGTCGCCCGCGCCTACCAGGCCGCCCTCGAGCACGGCTACCTCTGGCACGAGTTCGGGGACGTTCACCTGATGCTATAGGGGCGGACCGGTGTGTCCGCCCTTGTCCGATGCCCGCGAGAAGGGCGGACACATTGGTCCGCCCCTACAGGTTCGCGTACACTGGGGCATGTCGATGCTCGATGCGCTGCCGCCGCCGTGGGGCGAGGACCTGCTGCCGCGGATCCGCGAGGCGATCGGGCGGTCCGGGCGGCGTCTGGTCGCGCTCGACGACGATCCGACGGGGACTCAGACCGTCTACGACGTGCCGGTCCTGACGGGCTGGTCCGAGCAGGAGCTGGCGGCCGGGCTGGCCGAGGATTGGCCGGCGCTGTATGTCCTGACCAACTCACGGAGCTTGCCGGAGGACGAGGCGGTGACGCTGGCGCGGGAGGTCGGGCACAACCTGGCCCGCGCGGCGCGGGGGCTTGGCGTCGAGGTCGCCGCCGTCTCGCGGAGCGATTCGACGCTGCGGGGTCACTATCCGGCCGAGGTCTGGGCGCTGCGGGATGCGCTGGCCGAGGTCGAGGGACGGCCGTTCGACGGCGAGGTGCTGGCGCCGTTCTTCGAAGAGGGCGGGCGGCTGACGATCAGCGACGTCCACTACGTCCAGCAGGGTGAGCGGCTGGTGCCGGCCGGCGAGACCGAGTTCGCCCGCGACGCCGCCTTCGGCTACCGCGCCTCCAACCTGGCGGCCTGGATCGAGGAAAAGAGTGGTGGCCGGGTGTCGGCCGGCGCTGCCGTCTCCGTTTCAATCGAGATGGTGCGGACGGGCGGGCCCGAGCGGGTCGCGGAGCTGCTCCAATCGGTGTCGGGTGGGGCGCCGGTGATCGTGAACGCGGCGACCTACCGCGATCTCGAAGTCTTCGTCCTGGGGCTGCTGCTGGCCGAAGCCGAGGGCAAGCGGTTCATTTATCGGACTGGCGCCTCGTTTGTTCGAGTGCGGGCCGGGTTGGCGGCGCGCCCGACCCTCCGGGCCGTCGACCTCTATCCGGCCGGCGCGTCGCCCTCCGGGGGCCTGACCATCGTCGGCTCGCACGTCCGCCGCACGACTGAGCAGCTCGAGGAGGCGCTCCGGGTTCCCGGCGTCGCCGGGCGTGAGCTGGTGGTCGACCGGATCCTCGACCCGGCGACGCGCGACGAGGAGGTGGCCGGCGCCGCGGCCTGGGCCGAGGGCCACTACGTCGCCGGCGAGGACGTCCTGCTTTACACCAGCCGCGAGGTCGTCGCCGGCGACCGGCCCGAGGCGAGCCTGCGGGTGAGCCAGACGGTCTCGGCTGCCCTGGTCGACCTGGTGCGACGACTTCAGGCCGCGCCACGCTACTTGATTGCCAAGGGCGGGATCACCTCGAGCGACCTGGCCACCCGCGGCCTCGGCGTCCGCCGGGCGATCGTCCGCGGCCAGGTCTCGCCCGGCATCCCCTGCTGGGCGCTCGGCCCCGAGAGCCGCTTCCCGGACCTGCCCTACGT
>JACCZL010000896.1 GCA_013695975.1 Chloroflexota bacterium | reverse complement strand
GCACAGCGTCGGTCACGGGTACGGGCGGTGGGGTGACCGCGGACAGCGGAGCAGGAGCTGGCGCGGCGGCCGGGGCCTGCGCGGCCGCCTCGGCCTCCTTTTTCTCCTCGAGCTCCAGACTCAGGGTTCGGTTGAACTCACCGGAGAGCTCGGTCGTCGCACGGCGAACGTCGCGGACCGCCTTGCCGACCTGACCGGCGATCTCCGGGAGCTTGCCCGGCCCGAAGACGATCAGCGCCAGGACCAGGATGAGCATCAGCTCCATCGGGCCCATGCCGAGGAAGTTCACCCGCTGCCTCCCTGCCCGCCGGTCGCGATCTGCTGGGGCAAAGTATACCGAACCCGAGGCCTCACTCCGCGACGCGGCGCAGCGGGCGCGGCGCGGCCCCCGTCACCGTGCCGCCCTCGACATCGAAGAGGGCGGCACGGGCCAGGAACGAGGCCGGGAAGGCGTCCAGGTCGGTCGCGGTGATGATCGTCTGGCCCTCCCGTCCAGCCTGGTCGAGCACGAAGCCGCGGCGGGCCGGATCGAGCTCGGACAGGACGTCGTCGAGGAGGAGGATCGGGCGCTCACCCGTCTGCGTCCGCATGTACTGGCCCTCGGCCAGCTTGAGGGCCAGCACCGCCAGCCGCTGCTGGCCACGCGACCCATAGGTGTTCAGATCGACGCCGTCGGCCAGAAACGAAAAGTCGTCGCGGTGCGGCCCAAACAGTGAGACCCCCTGTTCGATCTCCTTGCCGAGCATCTCGCCGAGTCTCGCGGCATAGGACTCGGCGAGGGCTTCCGATGACCGCGGATCGAGGGCCGAGCATGCAGCGTCGGCAGCGACCGGCCGATCGGGCACGTAGCTGGTCGGCTGGTAGACGATCTCGAGCGTCTGCTGGCCGCCGCTAAGCTGGCGGTAGAGGGGGCCCAGCTCGCGGTTGACCGCCGCGATCATCGCCAGACGATGGGCGACCACGACGGCCCCGGTCTGGACCAGCTCGCCGTTCCAGAAGTCGAGTGAGTCGCGCGGCTGGCGCCGCTCGCGCACGTGGCGGAGGAGGTGGTTGCGCTGAGCCAGGACCTTGTTATAGCGCTGGAGTGTCCGCAGGTACTGCCCGCTCACCTGGGAGCTGGTAATGTCGAGGTAGCGACGGCGGCCGGCCGGCGGCCCGGCGACGAGGGCGACGTCCTCGGGGGTGAAGAGCACGACGTTGACCTGGCCGACCAGCTCGACGGCCCGCGTCGGCAGGCCGTTGACGGTGATCTTCTTGGTCACCGGTGGGCTCGCCGGGACGCTGCCATTGGCCGGTACCGTCGGGCCCCCAGCGTCGGCGGCATCGGCGTCGGCGCGGATCACGATCTCGACGTGCAGGTCGAGCTCCGCCCTCGCGATGCGGGCTTCGAGCCGGGCGAACGGAATGGTGTCACGGCGGGCCTGCCAGTGGAGCAGCTCGCGGTCGCTGCCGGCCCGCGGGGAGCGGGTCGTGGCCAGGAAGTACACGGCCTCGAGGACGTTGCTCTTGCCCTGGCCGTTGTCGCCCCGAAGCACCGTGACGACGTCGCCCGGCACGAGCGCCAGACGGACGTAGTTGCGAAAGTTGACCAGGACCAGCTCGCGCAGGAGCACACGCTCTCCCAGAGGCCCTGCGCGGGCCTCTCACCATTGTACCGCTGCACCCCTCGAGCACATTGGCCGTTAAGTATTGTGTCGAGTCCGTGACGCCGGTGTCCCTATACCGGCCGCCAGATCGGCTGGTATACTCCCGCGACGCTAGGCCAACAAAAGGCCGTCACGACAGGCGATGCCCGACCATCCCGCCGCCTGTCACCACCGAGGAGCATGAGAGCCACCTTCCACCTGGGCGTTCTGGTGCTGCTCGGGGTGATGACGCTGGGCGGCCTCGGCGCGAAGATCGGCTGGGAGGCCGTCCGCGCTGAGAGTTCCATCCCCGACGTCGGCGCCGCGCCGAAGGCGGCTGCCGCCGGTGGCGGTCCGGCGCCGAGCGGACCGGCCCGCCCCGCCGGGGGGCCGGCGATCGAGTCGACCAGGGCCCAGGTCCTGCCGGCGCCGGCCCTAGCGCCGGCAAAGCGCCCACCCCGCCGCTGGGTCCAGAACTTCAGGCCCAGCGAGCTGTTCGCCGGTCCAGAGCGCGGGGCCGCGAGACTTGGGGCCGTCGGCCAGTTCACCACCTACGAGCTGGTCGAGGGAGGCGACGGCGCCGCGGCGGGCACGGGCAGCGGTCGCGTCAAGCTGTTTGATCCGGGCCTGGGCGTCGGCCGCCTGCCCGGCTACGTCTGGGCCGACCCGAAGGACTTCGGTCCGTCCGGTCCTCCCCAGCCTCTCTTCGAGCTCACCGACGGCGGGGGCCCCGATCCGACCACGGGCCGCCCGGCCCCAGAGCGGGTCGGTGGCTGGCCGCGGGTGCCGACCGCCGAGCTGGCGGTGGTCCTGGACGGTGACTCCGGCGCCATCCTCTACGGCAAGAACGCCCACGGGCAGGTGGCGCCGGCCAGCCTGACCAAGATCCTGACCGCCATCGTCGCGATTGAGCACGGCAAGCCCCAGGACAAGGTGCGCATCGACATCGACAGCCGCACGATGTGGGACAGCACGGTCATGGGCCTGCAGCCAGGCGACGTGATCTCGCTCGAGACGCTGCTCTACGGTCTGATGCTGCCGAGCGGCAACGACGCTGCCCTGGCGATCGGGCGGTACATCAGCGGCTCGGACGACAGGTTCGTCGAGCTGATGAACGGGCGGGCGCGGACGCTCGGCCTGGAGGACACGCAGATTCGCAACCCGCACGGGCTCGACGAGCCGGGGCACTACTCGAGTCCATACGACCTGGCGACGATGGCGCGTCACGGGATGCAGGATCCGCTCTTCTACCACCTCTCGGCGACACGCAACTGGCACGCCGAGGGCTTCGACCTCTGGAACCTCAACCGCCTGCTCGGGCAGTATCCGGGCGCCGACGGGGTGAAAGTCGGCTACACCGACGACGCCGGCCGTTGCATCGTCTCGTCGGCGACCCGCAACGGCCACCGCGTCTTCGTCTCGCTCATCCGCAGCCACGACCCCGTCGGCGAGAGCCGGATGCTCCTCGATTACGCCTTCCAGAACTTCCGCTGGCCGTAACCTCCTCCCCTTCGCACGGGCGCAGCACGCCGTGCGCTCCGACGGGCGGGCGGGCTATCCTCACCCCGAGCGCCAGCCGGGGCGGCGGGCAGAGGAGGAGCGGATCGTGGCTCGTGTGACTGGTGGGGAGCTCGTCGTCAAGACCCTCGCGGCGGCCGGCGTGGACACGGCCTTCGGCATCGTCAGCGTCCACAACCTCCCGATCTATGACGCGATGAACCGCCTCGGCGGCGTCCGGCCAGTGCCGGTCCGGCACGAACAGGCGGCGTTGCTAATGGCCGACGGCTACGCCCGCGTGACCGGTCGGCTCGGGGTCGCGATCACCAGCACCGGCCCCGGCGCTGGCAACGCGATGGGCTCGATGGTCGAATCCTACTGGGCCAACTCGCCGGTCCTCCACCTGACCGGACAGATCGAAAGCCAGCACCTCGGCAAGGCCAAGGGCTTCATCCACGAGGCCAAGGACCAGCTCGGGATGCTCCAGACCAGCGCCAAGTGGGCCGGCCGCCCGAGCAGCACCGCCGACATCCCCGTCGTCCTCGGCGAGGCGATCCGCCAGGCGCTGACCGGTCGACGTCGGCCGGTCGCGGTCGAGCTGCCGATCGACTTCCAGTACTTCGAGGACGAGGTCGAGGTCCCCGTCTTCGAGGGGTTCGGGCGGGTCGAGCCGTCCGACGACGAGCTGGACCAGGCCGCCGAGATCGTCGCCGGCGCCCGCCGTCCCCTGATCTGGGCCGGCAGCGGGGTGATCGCCGCCGACGCCTCGGCCGAGCTACGGGCCCTCGCCGAGCGGCTCGCGGCCGGCGTGCTCACCAGCATCGGCGGCCGCGGGTCCCTGCCGGAGGACCACCCGCTCTGCCTCGGCGCCCTGTCCTGGGAGGCTCCGATCCAGGAGCTGGTCAAAGCGGCCGATGTCCTGATCGCCGTCGGGACTCGTTTTCAGGGCATGAATACCCAGAACTGGCGGATGTCCTTGCCCGAGACGATCGTCCACCTCGATGTCGACGCCGAGGAGATCGGCCGCAACTACCCGACGGCCCAGGGCGTCGTCGGCGACGCGAAGCCCGCGCTGGCCGGGCTCCTGCGGCGGCTCGAGAGTCATGGGCAAAGCCTCGACGCCGGGT
>JACCZL010000879.1 GCA_013695975.1 Chloroflexota bacterium | reverse complement strand
GCACCGGGCCGGCGCGCAGATCGTCGGCGCCTGCTGCGGCAGCGGCCCCGCGCACACCGAGGCGCTCGCGCGCGAGTCACGGGTCGCGACTGAACGATGAATTACGGACCGATCAAGGCCCGGCTCGACCGGGGCGAGCTGGTGATCCTGGATGGGGCGATCGGGACGGAGATCCTCCGACGCGACGTCACCTGGGCCGATCACCAGGTGCTCAGCCGACCGACCGTCATCCGTGCGATCCACGAAGACTACATCCGGGCCGGCGCCGACGTGGTCTCGACCAACACGTTCCAGCTCACGCGTCGGGCCCTCTTCAACCACTTCCGCGACGAAACTCACCGCCGCCAGATCGGGGCGCCAGACCTGGACGATCGCGCCGACCGCCTCCTGCGCGCCGCCGTCGAGCTGGCGATCGAGGCGCGCAACGCGGCGGCGGACGGCCGCGCGGTGGCCATCGCCGGGGCGATTACGACGCTCGAATGGTGCTTCCGGCCGGATCTGGCGCCGACGCCCGAGCAAGCCCGGGCCGAGTATCGCGAGACGATCGCGACGCTGGCTGAGGCCGGCTGCGACCTGGTCCTGATCGAGACGGTGAACTCGGTCGGCGAGGCCCGAGCGGCGGTCGAGGCGGCCAACGACGTCGGCATTCCCTGTTGGGTCGGCTTCGTGCCGGACGAGCGTGGGGAGCTGTTCAGCGGCGAGACGATGGCGCAGGCCGAGGCGGCGCTCGCCCCGTTCGATCCTGACGTGCTGCTCGTCAACTGCGCCCCGCCGGAGGACTGCCGAGCCGGCCTCGGCGAGCTCGGCGAGGCGCGTCGCGGGCCGATCGGCATTTATCCCCACATCGGCCGCTTCGACCCGCCCGAGTGGCTGTTCACCGACGAATACCCGCCGAACCGCTATCGACGGGAGGCCGTCGACTGGATCGAGCTCGGCGCGCGGGTCCTCGGCGGCTGCTGCGGGACGACGCCCGAACACATCGCCGCACTCGCCGAGCTGCGCGCTCCTTCTTGAAACGCTACGACGCCGTAGTCGTCGGCGCCGGCCACAACGGGCTGGTGACGGCGGCCTACCTGGCGCGGGCCGGCTGGGACGTGCTGGTGCTCGAGCGACGGTCGCTGGTCGGCGGCGCCAGCGTGACCGAAGCGCTGTTCCCCGGCTACAAGGTCTCCTCCGCGGCCTATCTGGTCAGCCTCCTCCAGGACAAGATCGTCCGCGAGCTGGACCTGCCGCGCTTCGGCTACGAGGTGCTGCCGAAGGACCCGGCCTACTTCTCGCCGCTCGAAGACGGCCGCCACTTCTTTATGTGGCGCGATCTGGCCCAGACCTGCGCCGAGATCGAAGAGTTCTCGTCGCGCGACGCCGAGCGCTATCCGGCCTATGAGGCGATGCTCGAGCGCATGGCCCGCTTCGTCGAGCCGCTGCTGCTGGAGACGCCGCCGAACGTCCCACCGCGGCGTCCCCACGACTGGCTCGGGCTCGCTCGGCTCGGCGCCCGCGCGATGCGGCTCCCTCGTCGCGACTTCGCCAACCTGACCAGGATGCTGACGGCGAGCGCCGCCGAGCTGCTCGACGAGTGGTTCGAGTCTGAGGAGCTGAAGGTGGCGCTCGCCACCGACGGGGTGATCGGGGCGAAGGCCGGGCCGATGTCGCCGGGGACAGCCTACGTCCTCCTCCACCATCAGATGGGCGGGGTCGCTGGCGTCCGCGGCCTCTGGGGCTTTGTCCGGGGCGGGATGGGCGCCGTCTCCGAGGCGGTCGCGGGTGCGGCCCGCGCCGCCGGCGCCGAGATTCGGACAGATGCGCCCGTCAGGCGGATCCTCCTGCGCGACGGGCGGGCCTACGGGGTTGCGCTCGACAACGGCGACGAGATTCGCGCTCGGGTGGTCGTGTCGAACGCCGATCCGAAGCGAACCTTCCTCGGCCTGGTCGGACGCGAGGCGCTCCCGCCGACCCTGGCGGCTGACGTCGACCGCTTCAAGTGCGAAGGCACTTCGTTTAAGCTGAACCTGGCCCTCGGCGAGCTGCCGAACTATCGCGCCTTGCCCGGCACGGAGCCGGGCCCCCAGCACATGGGCACCACCCACATCGCGCCGAGCGTCGAGTACGTCGAGCGGGCCTGGGACGACGCCAAGTATGGCCGTCCGTCACGGGCTCCGCTGCTCGAGATCACGATCCCGACGACCTACGACCCGACGCTCGCCCCGCCCGGCAAGCACCTGATGTCGATCTTCGTCCAATACGCCCCCTACCGCCTGGCCGAGGGGAGCTG
>JACCZL010000866.1 GCA_013695975.1 Chloroflexota bacterium | reverse complement strand
CAGCTCCCTGGCCGGGCCGCTCATGACGACGGCGCCGTTCTCGAGGGTGTAGGCACGATCGCTGATCTGGAGGCTGTGGATCACGTTCTGCTCGACCAGCAGGACCGGGATGCCCTGGGCGTGGATCGTCCGGACGACCTCGAACATCTCGCGGACGATCAGCGGGGCCAGCCCGAGCGACGGCTCGTCCAGCATCAGTAGGCGGGGGACGGCCATCAGACCACGCCCGATCGCGAGCTGCTGCTGCTCGCCGCCGCTCAGCGTGCCGGCCGGCTGACCGCGGCGCTCAGCCAGGATCGGGAACAGCGCGAAGACCCGATCGAGGTTCTTCGGTCGCTCGCCGCGGGCCCGACGGCTGTACCCACCCATCAGCAGGTTCTCGTAAACCGTCAGCGTCGGGAAGATCTTGCGCCCCTCGGGGACGTGGATCACCCCCAGCTCGACGATGGCGTGGGGCGGCAGACCGTCGAGGCGCTTACCATCCAGCTCGATTCGCCCGGCCGCCGGCCGGAGGAGGCCGGACACCGCCTTGAGGGTCGTCGTCTTGCCGGCCCCATTGGCCCCGACGATCGAGCAGACCTCGCCGGCCCGCAGCTCGAAGCTGACGTCGCGTAGCGCCTGCACGTCGTCGTAAAAGACGGCCAGCCCGTCAACTTTGAGCAAACAGGTACTCCTCTCCCAGATAAGCCTGGATCACCTGCTGGTCGCGAGCGACATCGCGTGGCGGGCCATCGGCGATCTTGACCCCGTGGTGGAGGACGGCCACCCGGTCGGACACCGTCATCACCGAGCGCATCACGTGCTCGATCATGACGATCGTCACCCCCCGCTCGCGCACCTGGCGCACCAGCTCGGTCAGGTGAGCGCCCTCGGTCGGGTTCAGGCCGGCCGCGACCTCGTCCAGCAAGAGCACCCGGGGACGCGTCGCCAGGGCGCGGGCCAGCTCGAGCCGCTTGCGCTCGGCGATGTTGAGCGCGCGGGCCTGGACGTCGCGACGGCGGTCGAGGCCGACGAATCGGAGCACCTCGTCGGCCTCTCGCTGCGCCGCGGCCTCGCTCCGGGCATGATTAAAGGCGCCGACCATCACGTTCTGGAGCGTCGTCAGGTTCGCCAGCGGCTTGGCGATCTGGAACGTCCGCGTCAGCCCACGGCGGCAGATCTGCCACGGCTCCAGGCCGCGCATCGACTCCCCACGCAGCACGACCTCGCCGTCGTCCGGGCGCTCGAAGCCGCTCAAGAGATTGAAGCTGGTGGTCTTGCCAGCCCCGTTCGGGCCGATCAGCCCAAGGATCTCGCCCTCGTAAACGACCAGGTCCAGGTCGCGGACGGCGACCAGTCCACGGAACCGTTTGGTGACCGTGCGCGCCTCGAGGATCGGCGAACGCTCAGCCATCGACCGTCAATCCCTCACGCGGGCTCTTGCCGACCGATGGCCGTCGGACGGCCACTCGGCTTGCCCAGCCGCCGCCCGAGCTGGCGCAGCCGCCGCGGCATGGAAACCAGACCGCCGGGCAAGAAGATGATCACCAGCACCAGGATCAGCCCGTACACGAGCTGCGCCGCGCCGGGCAGGCCCTGGAGGATCCGCCGCGTCTCCTCGGAGATACCCACCAGCAGCGCCGCCCCGAGCAGCGGCCCGAACAGGGTCCCGGCCCCGCCGACGATGGCCGGCAAGAGGATGCTGATGCTGACCGGCACCCCGACGGCGATGTGCGGGTCGATAAACTGAAAGAGCTGGGCGTAGAAGGTCCCACCCAGCGCAGTCAAAAAGGCGCTCAGCATCATCGCGATCAGCTTGATACGGCTGACATCGATCCCGACCGCCTGAGCGACGTCCTCGCTCTCGCGCACCGCCGCGAAGGCGTAGCCCAGCCGGACGTGCTCCAGGCAGGCCGTCAGGAGCATGACCAGCAGCACCCCGCCCAGCGCCGTGTAGTAGAACGGCTCCCGCTGGAGCGACAGCATCGAGCCAAAGTCGTTCCGGAGCGGGATCAGGATGCCGGTCGGGCCGCCGGTGATCTTGCCCAGGCTCGGCGCCCACTCGGCCAGGATCTGGTCGAGGTTGGTCGCGACGAGCCGCGCCGTCTCGGCGAAGGCCAGCGTCGCCAGGGCAAAGTAGGGCCCCCGCAGGCGGTAGCGGAAGCTGAGCAGCCCGATCAGCAGCCCGAACAGGAGGGCCAACAGGCCGCCTAGCCACATCCCCACCCAGGGCGAGACGTCCGAACGGACCAGCAGGACCGTCGAGGTGTAGGCGCCGAGTCCGAAGAAGGCGGCGTGCCCGAAGGAGAACTGCCCGGCGTAGCCGCCCAGGAGGTTCCAGGCCATCCCGAGATAGGCGTTGAAGAGCACCAGGATGATGACGAAGATGTGGTACTGGTCGCGGTCGACCAGTGGCACCAGCCCCGCCAGGAGTCCGAACGCGGCGATCAGGAAGAGCTGGCGACGGAGGCCGGACACGCCGGTCCGCCCCTACGCCTTGCTGCCGAACAGGCCGGTCGGCCGCAGCAAGAGCACCAGGATGAAGATCCCGAACAGCAGCACCTGCTTCATCGAGCCGGGCATGACCACGGCCCCGATCGACTCGGCGATCCCGACCATCAGCCCGCCGACGAGCGAGCCGGCCATGCTGCCCATCCCGCCGAGCACCACCACGATGAACGCCGTCAAGATGAACAAGTCGCCGACGTCGGGCGAGACGTAGAAGAACGGCAGGATCAGCGCGCCGGCCACCCCGGCGCAGGCCGCCCCGATCCCGAACGCCAGGGCGTAGATGTTCCGCACGTTGACCCCCACCAGCAGCGACCCCTCAGTCTCCTCGGCCGCCGCGCGCATCGCCCGCCCAAGGTCGGTCTTCTCGAGCAGCAGGTACAGCAGCCCGAGCATGAGTAACGCCCCGACGAAGGCGATCACCTTCGGCAGGCTGATCGCGACGTCCCCAACCAGATAGATGACGTTGCTGTACCAGAGGGTGGCGTTGCGGAACGAGGCCCCCCAGAGCGCCAGGATGCCGTTCTGGATCAAAAGCCCGATGCCCAGCGTGAGCAGGAGCTGGTTGTGGTCCGGCTCGCCGAGGACCGGCTCGATCGCGATCTTCTGCATCAGGAATCCAACCCCGAACATCAGCGGGCCGACGATCAGGATCGACAGGTACGGATCGATCCCGTAGAGCGTAAACAGCCAGAACGAGGCGTACATCCCCAGGGTCAAGAGGTTGCCCTGGGCGAAGTTGACGATCTTCATCACCCCGAAGATCAGCGTCAACCCGGCCGCGACGAGGGCATAGATCCCCCCGATCAGCAACCCGCTGACCAGGGCCTGACCGAGGATCGTGGGAGTCATCGCTGGAGATGCTTACCGCTGGCTCCAGCTCGGGACCGGGAAGACCGGCTCGGCGACGGCAGCGTCGCGGGGCCAGACGACCTGGAGCTGGCTCTGGAGGACCTGGACGAGGGATGGGCGGACGTTGATGTTCTGGCCGGTTTCGTCGAACCTGATCGGGCCGCTCCACGGGACGATCCCACGCGGGTCGAGGTTGGTCTGGGCCAGGGCGTTGCGGACCGCCTCCTTGTCGGTCGAGCCGGCCCGTTCGAGGGCGTCGGCGGCAACCCGCATGCAGAGATAGCCGTAGACGTGGTTGAAGCTGACCGGCTCGTTCCAGCGCCGCTGGACCGCCTCGCCGAACGCCCGCCCCTCGGCCGACTTGGTGTTGACCGCCCAGTTGTTGTCGGAGATGAATTCGGCGGCCGGACCGATCTCGCTGACCAGCCGCGGCTGACTGAAGGCCCCGTTCAGGGCGCCCCAGACGCCCTTGAAGTCGACTCGGAGCTGGGACAGCGTCCTGGCCAGGAGCAGGCCGTCGGCGAAGAAGCTCGACGCCAGCAACACGTCCGCGTTCAGCCCGCGCAGCCGCTGGGCCTCGTTCGTCAGGTCGGTCGAGGCGACCGGGTACTGGACCTTGCCGGCCACCTCGTAGCCCAGCGCCCTGGCGTCCGCCTCCATCAGCCCACCCAGCGTCGTCGCGAAAAGGGCGTCGTTGTGGATGATCCCGACCCGCTTGACCTCGACGTTCTTCGAGGCGGCCAGGTCTCTCAAGTATTCGAGCGTCGCCCGCGAGGCCTGCTTCGAGCTGCCGCCGACCCGGAACGTGTATTTGAAGCCGCGCTCGGTGATCGCGTCGGTCACCGCCAGGTTGACGATGACCGGCGTCCGCTCTCGCTCGCCGACCTGGGTGACCGCGATCATCACGTCCGACTGGTAGCCGATCAGCGCCGACGCCCCCTCGCGGATCAGCCGCTCGGCCTCGGCCGTCCCGGCGTCCACCCGGCTCTGGGTGTCGCCGGCCAGGTAGCTGATCCTGGCCCCACCGAGGCCGCGGATGCCACCGGCGGCGTTGATCTCCTCAGCCGCCAGCTCGGCCCCGTGGCTGTTGCCGGTTCCATCGAACGCCGACGTGCCAGACAGCGGATGGGTCCCACCAATCTTGACCTCGGCCACCTTGGCGACCGCGGCTGGCGCCGCCTGGGCGGCCGGGCTGGCCGCGGGCGAGGCGGGCGG
>JACCZL010000827.1 GCA_013695975.1 Chloroflexota bacterium | reverse complement strand
CCGGGCTCGCCCGCGGGGGGCCAGCGAGGCGCGCCGACTCCGCTGGGACGACGACTGGCAGTGACTAGCCTGGCCCGGACCGACCGGCCGTCACGGTGGTGGCAGGCGTTCCAGGCGGGGTGCGGTTCAAAGTCTCGCGCCGTCCGCGTGTACCCGAGCTTATCGAAGCCGTAGCGCGCGCCGGGCCGCGTGGTACTCCGGGTCGTGGGCGAACGCCCGCTCTGGGTCCTCGACAGGGTAGAACGGCGCCAGGGTGTGCGCCTGGCGCTGGTCGTCCCAGGCGAGCCAGAAGCCGTGGGCCCGTCCCTCCGCGTCGAGGACGAATCCCGAGACGGCCTCGACGCCATCGGGTAGTCCGACTCCCTCGCGCTGTGTCAGGAAGAAGGCGTGGCGGCCGATCCCGCGCTCGGCAAGCAGGCGGCTGATCGTGCGGCGCTCGCGCGACGGCCGCTTCACCGGTACGTCGAGCGCTCGAGCCCGCGGACGTAGCTCTCGCCACGGTCTGGCCGGAAGTGAGTCGTAATCCGCGCGCCATCGCGGGTCAAGCCGCTGAAGCGATTGTTCGCCCGGTCGTAGAAGCCGACTCGTGGGGCCCGTGTCTCGCGGTCGACGTAGCTGAACATCGCGCCGTCGCGAATCGTCTGGCGGGCGGCTCGGTCATACTCCTCGGCCCCGCGGTACGATCCCTCCCGCCCGTGCTTCTCGAAATGGGCTTGGAGCTGGCCCGGCGCCCAGCTAGCCTGGAGATACTCCGCCCGCTCGGCCTCGCCCACTGGTGCCCTCGCCTCGGTCGGAGCGACTGCTCGGCAGCCGACACTCAGCAGGAGCAGCAGGGCGAGAACGATGCAGGCCAGGGCGGACGTCGGAGTCGCGGACCGCGGGAGCATGCCCTGAGCGTACCAGGCCCGGGCCGGAGAAAGCTGGGTCCGCCGACGGGCCGAGCCGGTGGAAGTGGCCAGACGTGTAAAATCCCTTGCGCATGGTTCAAACGTGCTTGACAGTCTGGAAATCGAATCGAGACCTCGACCAGCTAGGGCGAGTTTCAATCTCGCCCCTTCCTGGGCCCCGGGTGTCGGGTTCAAACGGGCCGGTCTGAACCGTGCCTGTGCAGATCGCTAGGGGACAAGCGTGGGCAAGAAGCGCGTAATCGTTGGGATGAGCGGGGGCGTTGACAGCTCGGTGACGGCCGGCCTGCTGGTCGAGCAGGGCTATGACGTCGTCGGGGTGACCCTGAACATCTGGCCGGAGCTCGACGGGGTCGACGAGAACAGCCGCGAGGATGCCTGCTGCGCCCTGGGCGCCGTCGAGGACGCCCGCCGGGTGGCCGATCGCCTCGGCATCCGCTACTACGTGGTCAACTTCCGCGAGGTCTTCGAGGAAAAGGTCGTCCGCGACTTCGTCCAGGAGTACCAGCGCGGCCGGACGCCGAACCCCTGCGTCCGCTGCAACCAGTTCATCAAGTTCGACGCGCTGTTGGCGCGCGGCGCCCTCTTCGGCGCCGACTACGTCGCGACGGGCCACTACGCTCGAGTCGAGCGCGATGCCGACGGCGGCCGCTGGCTCCTCCGCAAGTCGGCCGATCTAAGCAAGGACCAGTCCTACGTCCTGTACGTGATGACCCAGGACCGCCTCGAGCGGGCCCTCTTCCCGCTCGGCCAGCTGTCCAAGTTGGACACCCGCCGGCTGGCGCAGGAGTGGAACCTGCCGGTCGCCAACAAGCCGGAGAGCCAGGACATCTGCTTTGTCCCCTACAAGCGCTACACCGAGTTCATGGAGCGGCACGCCCCCGGCTCGATTCGAGAGGGGCCGGTCGTCGACGCGGGCGGCCGCGAGCTGGGCCGCCATCAGGGGATCGCCTTTCACACCATCGGCCAGCGGCGTGGCCTCGGGATCGCCTTCCAGGAGCCGCGCTACGTGACAGGCCTCGACGCCGCGACCAACACCGTCGTCGTCGGGACGCTCGACGAGCTGATGCGGCGGGAGTGCAGCCTGGAGGACGTCAACTGGGTCAAGATCGCCGAGCCGAGCGGCCCAATTCAGTCCTGGGCCAGGATTCGCTATCGCGCCGAGCTGGTCCCGGCTCAGGTCCATCCCGAGCCCGGCGACCGAGCCCGCGTCGTCTTCGACGAGCCGCAGCGAGCAGTCACGCCCGGCCAGTCGGTCGTCTTCTACGACGGCGAGTACGTCGTCGGCGGCGGTACGATATGCTAGTTGGAGGGGGCATGCGCGTAGTCCTGCAGATGGCTGAGCCAGGCGTCGCGGCCGAGCGGGTCGACTCGCGGACGTTCGGGGAGAAGCTGGACGACCTGCGGGCGATCGTGCGCGGCCTCGATAGCGTCGTAGTCGCCTTCTCGGCCGGTGCCGACAGCACCCTCGTCGCCAAGGTCGCGGCCGACGAGTTGGGCCAGCGGGCCCTGGCCGTGACCTCCGCGTCGGCAAGCCTGGCCGAGCGCGAGCTGCGGGAGGCGCTCGAGTACGCCGAGCAGCTCGGGATCCCCCACCGCGTCGTCTATACGGACGAGCTAGCCAACCCCGCCTACCTGGCCAACCCGACAAACCGCTGCTACCACTGCAAGACCGAGCTGTACACCCACCTTGAAGAGCTGGCCGCGAGTGAGGGCTACCGCCACGTGGCGAACGGCCTGAACCTCGACGACCTGGGCGACTACCGCCCCGGCCTCCAGGCCGCCAAAGAGCACGGCGTCCGCGCCCCCCTCCAGGAGGCCGGGCTGACCAAGGCAGACGTCCGGGCCCTCTCGAAGCTCCTCGACGTCCCGACCTGGGATAAACCGGCCATGGCCTGCCTCTCCTCGAGGGTCCCCTACGGTGAGGCGATTACCCCTGAGAAGCTGGGCCAGATCGACCAGGCCGAGCAATTCCTGCGCGACCTCGGCTACCGCCAGCTTCGCGTCCGCCACCACGGCCAGGTCGCCCGGATCGAGCTGCCCGCCGAGGAGATGCTCGGCTTCCTGTCCGCCCACGCCGAGGCCGCCACGGCCTACCTGAAGTCGCTCGGCTTCCTCTACGTCACCCTCGACCTGCAGGGCTTCCGAAGTGGCTCAATGAACGAAGCCCTCAAGCGGTAGCGGCGCGAGGTGTGCGCCCTACAGATCGGGAACGGGGTAGAGCCCGACGCTCTCGACGAGCGCCTCGTGCCAGCGTGGGCTGAGTGGCCGGACGCCCAGATCGACGAT